>NZ_JBAMDH010000053.1:0-26340 GCF_036961685.1 Massilia sp. DD77 | reverse complement strand
GTTCCTCGGGCAGGGTCAGGCTGAGCGCGTCGCGCGAATCCGCGCCGTGCAGCAATGCGAGCAGGGCCGCCAGGCCGCCCAGCAGGACGGTCGCGGCGCCGGTCATCAGCAGCAAGCGCTGGACGCGGCCGGGCTGCGCGGCGCGCGCGCCATGCATCGGTTCCGGCTCGGCGGCGAACTGGGCCACCGGGGCCACCGGGGGCGCCGAGTCGGCCATCGCGGACACGCCGCCGGTTGCGGCCATGGCCGGCCCGAGCACCACGATGCCCAGGAGGTTGCGCAACTGTTCGATGGTCTGGGGGCGCTCTTGCGGGTCCGGCGACAGGCAGCGGTCGATGGCGCCGACAAAGGAGTCGCTGTAGTCCGCCCCCATGCGGCCGCGCAGCGGGCCCTGGGGGGCGGCTTCCTGGGTGATGGCGTAATGCACGACGGCGGCCAGGTCGTGGATGTCCTGGGCCTCGGTATCGCCGGGCAGGGTCGCGTGGGCGGGCAGCAGCATGGGGTCGCCCGAATCGAGCACCAGCAGGGTATCCGGGGTGATCGGCCGGTAGGGCATCTGCATCGCGTACTGCAGCTCCAGCGATTGCAGCACCTGGCGGATGATGCGCCGGCACCAGGGCTCGTTGACCATCTCCTGGTTGTGCTCGACGATTTCGCGGACCGTCCGGCCGTCGGTCTGCTGTGGGGGATTGCTGAGGGTGTCCGTCATCATGGCGTTCTGCCGGGCGATGACAAGCAAGGATGCCGGCCTGACCCGGTGTATCTGGTTTGTTGCAAATAATGCCAGAATTGCCGAAATGGCGGTGCGGCAGAGTCAAACGTGCGCGACAGTTACATTTGCCGCTGGAACATCCCGGGGGGCGGCGCGCCCCCGCACCGCCGCATGCGGATTACATCTCCAGGAAGCGCATCTTGAAGTAGCGTCCCTTGATGGCGCCGAACTCCGGGCCCATCGGATTGCCGGCGCTCAGGCGCTCGACGGCCTGGCGCGCCACGCGGCGGTCGAGCGCGACATAGGCGTTGAATTCGAAGATGTTGATCTTGCCGACCTGTTCCTTGGTCAGGCCGGCGTCGCCGGTGAGGGCGCCCAGCAGGTCGCCCGGACGCAGCTTGGCCTTCTTGCCGCCGGCGATCACCAGGGTCATCATGGGCGCCGGCTGGCCGGCTTCGGGGTGTTCGCCGAGCGCATCCAGGTCTTCCCACACGGCGTCCTGCTGCTGGTATTCCTCGACCAGGCGCACCCATTTCTTTTCGTTCGGGGCGGCCAGGGTATGGGCCATGCCGGTGCCCGCGCCGCGGCCGGTGCGGCCGATGCGGTGCACGTGCACTTCCGGATCTTTCGAGACGTCGACGTTGATCACGGTGTCGAGGTCGGCGATGTCCAGGCCGCGCGCGGCGACGTCGGTTGCCACCAGCACCGAGCAGCTGCGGTTGGCGAACAGCACCAGGATCTCGTCGCGTTCCTGCTGCTCCAGTTCGCCATACAGGGCGAGGGCGGAGAAGCCCTGCGCCTGCAGGTATGCGGCCAGCTCGCGGCAGCGCGCCTTGGTGTTGCAGAAGGCCAGGGCGGAAACCGGGCTGTAGTGCTTGAGCAGGCGCGCCACCGCTTCGTCGCGGCCATCGAAGCCGATCTCGTAGAAGCGCTGGTTGATCTTGTCGGCGTCGTGGCGGCTCTCGACGGCGATCTCGAGCGGGTCGCGCAGGAAACCGGCGGTGGCATGGCGGATATCGTCCGGATAGGTGGCCGAGAACAGGAGGGTCTGGCGGCGCTGCGGCGTGGCGCGCACGATGTTCTCGATCTCGTCGTAGAAGCCCATGTCGGTCATGCGGTCGGCCTCGTCCAGCACCAGGGTCTGGACATTCGACAGGTCGAGGGTGGCGCGGCCCAGGTGGTCGCGGATGCGCCCCGGGGTGCCGACCACGATGTGGGCGCCATGTTCGAGCGAAGCCATTTGCGGACGCATCGACACGCCGCCGGTCAGGGTCAGGATCTTGACGTTGCCGACGCCGCGCGCCAGGCGCCGCAGTTCGTTGGCGACCTGGTCGGCCAGCTCGCGCGTCGGGCACAGCACCAGGCCCTGCACCGCGAACCAGGCCGGATTGAGCTTGTGCAGGATGCCGATGCCGAAGGCGGCGGTCTTGCCGCTGCCGGTCTTGGCCTGGGCGATCAGGTCGCGGCCTTCAAGGACGGCAGGCAGGCTCTCGGCCTGGATCGCGGTCATCTGGTGGTAGCCGAGCGTCGCCAGGTTGGCGAGGAAGGGCGGCGTGAGGGGCAGGGTGGTAAAAGCGTGCATCGGTGGCTCCAGCGTTCAGCCGGGCCACTCAGGCTTCCGGCGTGGCCGGCGCCCAGACGGGCAGGCCGGTCAGGTCGAGGTTGTCGTCGCGGCGCCAGACTGGCAGGCCGGTGGTGTCGGTTTCTTCGAGCAGGTGCAGCTGCTCTTGCTTGAGGGTAGCACGGCGAGGACGAGAGGCGATGCGTTTCGGTTCGGTTACCGGAACAAGCGCCGGAACAACGGTTGCGAGCGGCGCGGCCGGCTCGAAGCCCGGCAGATCGAACGTTGCGTTGTCTTTCTTGTCTCTCATCTGCCTTTGCTACCGCACAAAACAAAAGCCCGGCTCCATGAGTCGGGCTTTCGTATTGGTATTCTGGTTGCGGGGACAGGATTTGAACCTGTGACCTTCGGGTTATGAGCCCGACGAGCTGCCAGACTGCTCCACCCCGCGTCTGAGAACGATAGTATAGCCGGTTATGGGGTATTGCGCAATGTGGCAAATTTGTAGGGTCGGCGGCGGAGCCGCCGACCCTAGGCCGCGCGCAGGCGCCACAGCGAAGTGACTTCCTTCGATCTTGCTGCATGCAAAGGATCATCCGCATCGTTCGCCTTGCCGTGCACCGGCCGCGTATCGTGCCGCGCCGCCACTTCCAGCCCGGCCGCGGCGATCCAGCCCAGCAGCTGCTCGCGGCTACGCAGGCCCAGATGCTCGGCCAGGTCCGACAGAATCAGCCAGCCTTCGCCGTCAGTTTCCAGGTGCGCCGCCAGGCCGTCCAGGAAACCTTTGAGCATGCGGCTGTCCGGATCGTAGATCGCATGCTCGATGGCCGAGCTGGGCTTGCCCGGCAGCCAGGGTGGGTTGCACACCACCAGCGGCGCGCGGCCTTCCGGGAACAGGTCGGCTTCGATGATGTCGACCTGCGGGGCCAGGCCCAGTCGCGAGATATTCTCGCGCGCACAGCCGAGCGCACGCGCATCCATGTCGGTGGCCAGCACCCGCAGGCCGCGCCGCGCCAGCACGGCCGACAGCACGCCGGTGCCGGCGCCGATGTCGAAGGCGAGTCTGGCGCCCACCTTGGCGCCGTCGGGCAGCGGCGCCTGCGCCACCAGCTCGACGTATTCGCCGCGCACCGGCGAGAACACGCCATACCACGGGTGGATGCGCTCATCCAGCGCGGGGATGTGCACGCCCTTGCGGCGCCATTCGTGGGCGCCGATCACGCCCAGCAGTTCGCGTAGCGAGGCGACATAGGGTTTGTCGGCCACGCCGTAGGCTTCCAGGCAGGCCAGGCGTGCGTCCGGCGCGCGGCGCAGCGGGATCGCGTGGTCGGCCTCGAAGGGAATCAGGAGCATGGCCAGGGTGCGGGCGCGCTGCAGCTGCTGCAGGCGATGGCGGTGGAAGGCCTCGGTGGGGGAGGTGGGGGCCGCTTTCACCCTGGACGCCTTGGCCCGCTTGGCACGCTCGCCCTTGTGCTCGACCCGGCGCACCAGCGCCTGCAGCAGCTGGCGCGCGTTCTGGAAGTCCCCGCGCCACAGCAGGGCGGTGCCGTCCAGGGCCAGGCGGTAGGCGGTGTCGGCGTTCATGGTGTCGTCCGCGACCACCACCTTCTTCGGGGCCGGCCAGCCGCTTTCGGAACGCCAGCGCGCCACATGGGCCACGCCGCCTTCATGCCATTCGAGGGTAGTCATCAGTGGTGGTGGTGCCAGTTGCCGTCGGTGGATTCGAGGTAGGACCTGACCGCGTCCGGGCTGCCGGTCGCGTGGCGCTTGACCTCGCCGCAGTCGCAGATGCCCTGGTAGGGCTGGATGTGCGAGCAGGCCGAGACCTTCTGGAGGAAGACCTTGACCGGCTTGGCGCACTTCGCGCATTTGAAGGTGAGGATGCGTGCGGGCTTCATGGCGTTTCTCTATAAACCGTGTTGGAAAAAGCGGCATTCTACACCGCTGCCCGGCCAGCGCTACTCGACGATCACCACGCTGCTGCCGCCTCCGGCCGGGCGCACCAGGACCTTGGTGGCGATGCGGTCGGTCATCTCCTGCACGTGGGAAATCACGCCCACCTTGCGGCCCATCGATTGCAGTGCGTCCAGCGCATCCATCGCCACGCCCAGGGTCTCGGTATCGAGACTGCCGAAGCCCTCGTCGATGAACAGCGACTCGACCCGCACCCGGTTCGAGGACAGCGAGGCCAGGCCCAGCGCCAGCGCCAGCGAGACCAGGAAGGACTCGCCGCCCGAGAGCGAGTTCACCGAGCGCACCTCGCCGCCCATGTCCTGGTCGCGCACCATCAGCGCCAGCGAAGGCCCGCTGGCGTAGGCGACCCGCTCGAGCCGGTAGCGGCGCGCCAGGTGGCCCAGGTGGGCATTGGCGTAGCCGAGCAGCACGTCCAGGGTGAACTGCTGGGCGTAGTTGCGGAATTTCTTGCCGTCGCTGGAGCCGATCAGCTCGGACAGCTTGCCCCAGCGCTGCTCGACTTCCTGCTGGCGCTCGATCTCGGCCAGCACCGCCTTGGCCTGCTGGCGGCGCTGGTCGTCCTGGTCGACCTGCAGGCGCAGGCTGGTGGCCTGGTCGTGGGCCGCACGGCGCTCGGTGCCCAGGGCTTCACAGGCCTGCTCCACGGCTTCATGCGCCTGGCCGCCCGGCGGGGCGCCGGCAAGGTGGGCTTCGCGCTGGGCGCGGCGTTCGGACAGCACCGCCGTGGCGCTGGCGACCTGGGCGTCGAGCGCGGCCAGCGCCGCCCGTTCCTGGGCCAGCCAGGCGGCGCCGACGGCCAGCAGCTGGGCCAGCGCGGTGCTGTCGGCCACGGGATCGAGTTCGTCCTGTTGCTGGATGCGCCGGTAGTCGTCCAGCCAGTCCGACAGGGCCGCGGCGGCTTTCGCGCCTGCGCTCTCGAGTTCCGCGATGCGTTCGGCCAGCTGGGCCAGCGCGGCGCGGGCATGGGCTTCGCGCTGCGCCGCTTCGTTCGCCGCCGCCTGGCGCGCCGCCAGGCGTTCGCGGGCGGCGGCGAGCGCCGCACCCAGCTCGCGTTCGATGTCGCGCGCGGCGCGGCCTTCCCACAGGGCGGCGCGTTCGGCGCGCATGCGCGCCAGTTCCGTTTCGATGCGGGTGAATTCGGCGGCGGTATGCGTGCCGCTGCGGTCGATCTGGGCGATGCGTTCGAGCGCGCCCGCCGCTTCCGCTTCCAGGGTCGCGATGGCGGCGACGGCGCGCGCCTGCAGCTCGGTCTGTTCGCGCCAATGCGCGGCTTCCGCCGCACGTGCCTGGCGCCAGGCTGCCGGCGCGCGGCGCCAGGCGTCCTGCCAGCCATCGCCGCCGGCGTTCGCCATTACTGGATCGAGTTCGGCCAGCAGCGCGTCCAGCTGGGCGCTTGCCGCTTCCTGGCGCGCCGACTGCGCCTGCAGCTCGGCGGCCAGGCGCGCGCTGGCCTCGCGTTCGGTGTCGAGCACCTGCTGCAGGCGCTGGCGGCTGCCCTGGGCCTGGTCCAGCTCGCGCTGGGCGGCGTCGCGTGCGCCGGCCGCCTGCCGGTAGGCGAGTTCGCGCTGGGCGAGCCCCTCGGCCGCGCGCCGCAGCGCCTCGCGCTGTTCCTCCAACCAGCCCGCGCGCGCATCGATGGCAGGCGCGTCCAAGGCGACGGGGAGCTGCTCCCAGCGCGCCGCCAGGGTGTCGCCCCGTTCGGACAGTTCCGCGCGCTGGCGTTCGAGCGCGGCCAGGCGTTCGCGCGCCGTGTCGAAGGCCGCCTGCTGGGCGGCCTGAAGGGCGGCGTTGGCGCGCGCCGCCGCGCGCGCCTGTTCGACTTCGGCGCGCAGCCCGGCCAGCATGGCGTGCAGGCGGTCGTCCTGCTGGTGGTAGGGATGATCGAGGCCGCCGCAGACGGGGCAGGGCGCGTCCTCGCTCAAGGAGGCGCGTAGCTGCTCGACGCTCGAGGCGCAGGCCAGTTCGGCCGCGCCCAGCGAGCGCTCGGCCTGGGCCATGGCGGCTTCCAGCGCAGGCGCGGCGGCGCGCGCCTCGAACAGGCTGCGCTCCGCGGCGGCGCGCGTGGTGTCGCTGTGGTCGAGGTCGCGCGCCAGCTGGGCCAGGGACCGGCGCGCGGTGTCCAATTCGGACCAGACCGCTTGCGCCGCTGCCAGGCTGTCGCGCTGCTGGTCCAAGCTTGCACGCTCGGCCGACATGGCATCGACGTCGAAGCCTTCGAGTGCGGCCAGCGCGCCGGCGCGCGCCGCTTCCAGGGCGCTCACCCGTTCCGCGGCCTGGCCGAGCGCGCCAAGGGCCGCCGCTTCCCGTTCACGGGCCTGGGCGGCGCTGCGCCGCGTGGTCTCGATGGCGCCCTGGCCGGCCGCGACGCCAACCGCGGCCCCTTCGGCCTGGGCCAGCAGCCTGTCCCAGCGCGGCCACTGGCTTGCCATCGCCTCCAAGCGCGCCTGGGCCGCCAGCCAATTGGCAGATGCATCGCGCGCCTGGCGCTGGCGTTCCAGTTCCGCCGCCTTGTTCTGGTGCTCGGCGCGCGCGTTGCGGGCCTCCAGGCGCGCCGCCTCGAGCGCGGCCTGGGTCTGCTTGTGGGCCGGCGCCAGCGCGTCGATGGCCGCGTCGAGCGCCTTGGCCTGGTCCAGCCTGGGCGTGGCGCTGCGCAGGGCTTCATCGGCGATGTCGAGCTGGGCCAGCGCGGCATCGACTTCGCCGCCGGCCTGGCGGCGCGTCTCCAGCGCCGCGGCCAGGTCGGCCTCGGATTTCGCGCTCGACGCCAGGGCCTGGCGCCGCTCGCCGTCCAGGCGCGCCACGTCTGCCACCAGCGAACGCGCCGGCTGCACCGCGTCGAGCGTGGCCAGGCGCCGGCGCCGTTCGCCGGCCTCGTCGCGCGCGGCCACGGCCTCGGCCAGCGCTTGCGCCGCCTGGGTTTCGCCGCGCTGCAGTTTCTCGGTTTCCTGGTGCCAGCGCAGCTCCTGTTCCAGCACCGCCTGGCGCGCTTCCAGCGCCTGCAGGGCCAGGTCGGCGGTGGCGCGTTCCGCGTCGAGGGCTGCCCTGGCCTCGGGCGCCAGCGGCGCCTGGTTCGCGAGCCTGGCCGTGAGCGACTGGGTGCGGGCCTGTTCCGCCTTGTAGCGCTCGAAGGCGCGGCGCGAGATCTCGCTGTAGATGGTCGTGCCGGTCAGCGTTTCCAGCAGCTCGCCGCGCTCGTTCTCGTCGGTCTTGAGGAAGGCCGAGAATTCGTTCTGGGCCAGCAGCACGGCGCGCGTGAACTGTTCGAAGGACAGGCCGATGCGCTGCACGATCTCCAGCGCCACCTCGGTCTTGGTGCCGCCGATGGCGACCAGGTCGGGAAGGCGGTGCAGGGTCATCTTGGATGGCTGCAGCGCGCCGCCCGGCTTACCGTAGGCGCGGCGCACGCTCCAGCGCGCGCGGTAGCGGCCTTCGTCGCTGCCGACGAAATCGACCTCGGACCAGGCTTCGGCCGCGCCGCGCCGCAGCAGGGTGCGCGGGTCGAGCGCGGACACCGTATCGCCGCCCACGTCGGGCAGCTGGCTGCCGGCGCGCTTGAGCAGGCGCGGAGTGGCGTCGTACAGCGCCAGGCACAGGGCGTCGAGCAGGGTGCTCTTGCCGGCGCCGGTGGGGCCGCTGATGGCGAACAGGCCGCTGGAGGCCAGCGGCTCCTGCTCGAAGTCGACCGCGAATTCATGGGCCAGCGAAGCCAGGTTCTTGCCGCTGATGCGCAGGATCCTCATGCGCGTTTCCCTTCCACGCCTTCCCCATCGGTGGCGTTGGCCAGTTCTGCGAACGCGGCCAGCAGGTCGGGCGGCGCGTCCGCGCCGAAGCGCTGCTGCCACAAGCGGCGGAAGATGTCGTCCGGCTGCAGGCGCGCCAGCTGGTCGAGCGTGAGCGCATCGGAGCCTTCGCTGACGGTGGTGAACCTGCGGGTCGGCTCGATCTTGGCCAGGCGCACCGGCTTGCCTTCGAGCGCGGCTTCGACCCGCGCGCGCAGGCCCGGCTCCGGGCCGTCGAGCAGCACCCGCACTTCGAGGTAGGGATGGGCCTGGGGCGGCAGGTCTTCCAGTTCCAGCGCGGCCAACGCCGCCAGCACGTCGTCGAGCGGAGCCGGGGTGGCGGGCACGCGCAGCAGCTGCACGGGCCGCGGCACGAACACCGGCGTCACCGACGCCGCCCTGGCGCCTTCCAGTTCGACGCACAGCACCTGGTGCTGGTAGCCGACTTCGGAGAAGGACAGCGGCAGCGGGCTGCCGCAATAGCGCACATGCTCCTGCTTGCCCACGCGCTGGGCCAGGTGCAGGTGGCCCAGGGCCACGTAGGCGAGGTCGGGGTCGAACATGCTGGTGGGCAGGGCCTCGGTGCCGCCGATCACGATGCGGCGCTCGGAATCCTGCGAGGACTGGCCGTCCACCATGTGGCAGTGGCCCATGGCGACGATGGCCTGGTCCGCGCCGCAGCGCTCCTTCGCGAGTGCATACGCTTTGTTATAGAGGAGGGTGGTGCCCTGCAGGTAAGGGTCAGGGGACTGCTCTTCCTTCTCCTTTTCCTTGTCCGCGGCCGCCTTGTCCAGGCGCGGCACGTCGCCCGGGCGCAGGAAGGGCACCGCCAGGCACCAGGCGCGGGTGGCGCCCTCGCGGTCGCGCAGCGGCAGCACCAGGCGCTCGACGTCGATCTCGCCCTCGCCGGTGCGCACCACATGGCCGACCACGAAGATGCCATAGGCTTCCAGCAGCGGCGTCGGCGCTTCCAGCCGGCCCGGCGAATCGTGGTTGCCGGCGATGACCACCACCTGCAGGTGCGGCACCGCCGCCTTGGCCCGCTGCAGGAAGCGGTACAGCTGGCGGTGCGCGAAGGCCGAGGGGTTGGCGTTGTCGAACACGTCCCCCGCGATCAAGAGCACGTCGATGCGCTCGGCCACGAGCGTGTCCACCAGCCAGTCGAGGAAGCACTGGTGTTCGTAGATCCGGTCGAAATTGTGCAGGGTCTGGCCGAGGTGCCAGTCGGAAGTGTGCAGCAGCCGCATGGGAAGGAAAACGTGAAGTCGGGTCGGCGCCAACTATAACGCATCGGCGCCCGCGCCGCCCCCGGGTTCTACTGAGGATATCGAAACATTATTACAATGGCTGGATGAGCGAACTCATTCTATCGGCCGGCGCCGCGCGCGCCCTGCACCTGGCGGCCCAGGGACTGGACAGCGCGCGCCGCCGCCGCGCCGCCAAGGCGGACGTGCTGGACGCGATCCGGCGCATGGAGATGCTGCAGATCGACACCATCAGCGTGGTGGCGCGCAGTCCCTACCTGGTGCTGTGGAGCCGCCTGGGCGACTACGATCCCTGCTGGCTCGACGAGCTGCTGGCCGAGGGCAGCCTGTTCGAGTACTGGGCCCACGAAGCCTGTTTCCTGCCGATCGAGGACTACGGCCTGTACCGCCACCGGATGCTCGACCCGGAGCGGATGGGCTGGAAATACTCGGCGCGCTGGATGCGCGAGCACGCCGACGTGGTCGAGCGCCTGCTGGCGCACGTGCGCGAGCACGGCCCGGTGCGCGCCGCGGACTTCGAGCGCAAGGACGGCAAGAGCGGCGGCTGGTGGGAATGGAAGCCCGAGAAGCGCGCGCTGGAAGTCTTGTTCACGGCCGGCCGCCTGATGATCGCGCGCCGCCACAACTTCCACCGCATCTACGACCTGGCCGAACGCGTGCATCCGACCTGGGACGACAGCCGCATGCCCTTGGAGGACGCGGTGCGGCGCGAGTTCGCCCTGCGCACGGTGCGCGCGCTGGGGCTGGCCAAGGCCGCATGGATCCCCGACTACCACCGCACGCGCCGGCCCCACGTCGACCCAGGGCGGCTGGCGGATGAGGGCTTGCTGGTGCGGGCGCGGGTGGAGGGCTGGCGCGAGCCGGTCTACCTGCATCCCGCCCACCTGGAGCGTGCCCGCGCCGCGGCCGAGGGTGCCCTGAATCCCGGCCTGACGACCCTGCTGTCGCCCTTCGACCCGGTGGTCTGGGACCGGCGCCGCGCGCTGGAGCTGTTCGGCTTCGATTACCGGCTCGAATGCTATACCCCGGCCGAGAAGCGCCGCTACGGCTACTTCACCCTGCCGGTTCTGCGGCGCGGGGCGCTGGTGGGGCGGATCGACGCCAAGGCGCACCGCAAGGCGGGTGTCTTCGAGCTCAAGAGCGTGGCGCTGGAGCCCGGGATGCGCCTGAGCGCGCGCCTTGCCGCCGACGTGGCGGGGGCGGTGCGGCGCTGCGCGCGCTGGCATGGCTGTGCGCAAGTGACGGTGGGACAGGCGGACCCGGCGCCCTTCGCAGCCCAGCTCGCCGGGGCCCTGGAAGAAGACGCCCGTGCAGCGGCATGAACATATTCAGTTCCCACCGAGGTGTTTGAGCCACCTCAAGCCTATGCCCGTCCTTCTCTCTACACTTTGAGTTCCTGCCGGCCGGCGACAACAACATAAAAGAAGCGCCGGCTGCCCCTGCAAAGCATCCCCAGCCCTGCATCCAGGCCGCGCACGGTCATGCTGCCATGCTGGCGGAGCCATTCTGAGAGGAGACACGATGTTGACGTCAACCTATACGCTGGTCGCCCTATCCGTCGAGCAAGCACGCGCGCGGGTCGAGGTGCAGGCGCTCATGGAGCGCTGGCGGCCGAATACCTGGTGGGGAGAAGGCCCCCACCAATGGACCGTGCGCCAGTTCGAGCAGGCCTGCGAATCGCTGCGCCGCGTGTACGAGAGCTGCCACTGGCGCAAGCTCGACCGGTTCGTGCTGCCGGCCCTGCAGCGGGCGGGGGCGGCCGCGGAAGCGCTGGTGGCGCGGCTCGAAGGCCTGAGCCGGCGCGCGCTGGACGCGCGCGTCATGGCCCAGGCCAAGGCGGCCGAAGGCAGCCCCGATTGCCTGCGCGCCGTCGAACATTGCTGCAGCCTGCTGCTCGAGCGGCTCGAGCTGGAGGAACGCGAGCTGTTTCCGCTGGCGCGCACCCTGATCTCGGGCGAAACCTGGTTCGCCATCGCCAACCAGATGCTGGCCTACGAGGCCAGCCAGGTGGAATCGCGTCCTCCGGCCGGCGTCCCGGCGGCCGGCGCTCCGGCGGCCCGCCCCGTACCGGCTGAATATGCTAGCCGGAAAGGCTCAACATTGCCCCTCGTTCACTGATTCGGAACAGAAGGGGGAGCGGCCCATCGAGGCCATGGTTCTTTGCTATGATGGGGGTTTTGGAAGTGCGCTCATCATGTTCGAATTCCTATTCAAGCGGCAGGGTGGAGACAAGGCGGGAGCCGGGCCCGACGCCGCCGCGCCGGACGCACGGGCGTCCGGCAAGGCGTCCGGGCAGGGCGCCTCGCAGGATGCTGCGCCGAAGGAAGCCGGCGGACGGAACGCAACCCAGCACTCGCGCGAGCAGCAGGCCGAACAGCTCAAGGGGCTGGACGGCGACGAAGCCGCCGCCATCGACTTCATCCTCCGCTCCGATTTTTCCGAACTGCGCCTGGCGGCCGCCGAGCTGGTCCACAGCCGCGAGGGGCTCGAGCGCGTCCACACGGCGATGCGCAACCTCGACCGCCGCGTCGCCAAGCTCACCCAGTCGCGCCTGGACGCGATCCGCCACCACGACGCCGAGCTGCGCCGCGGCCAGGAAGCCCTGGCGCAGGCGCGCAACTTGCTGGGCGACCACCTGCTGACCCCGAACCATGTCGCCGAGCTCGACCGCAAATGGGCGATCACCAAGGCACCCGAGCTGGCCCCCGAATTCGATGAAGTGCGCGCCCAGCTGGCGCAGCGCCTGGAAGCGCAGGTGCAGCTGCAGCGCGCCATGATCGACCGCCTGGCGGCCTTGCGCCAGCTCGACGGCGCGGGCCTGGACGCGGAAGCGCTGTCGGCGCGCCTCGCGAACCTGCAGCACGAACAGGAAGCGGCCCTGGTCGCCGCCGAGCACGCGTCGCTGCCGCGCGCCCTGGTGGCCGAATTCGCGACCGAGCATGCGCGCCTGACCGCCGGCCTGGCCACGCTCGAACAGGACCGGGCGGCCCTGGCCGCGCGCGAGGCGGCCCTGGCCGAATGGCAGGGCAAGCCCCAGGCCGAACTCAAGCCGGAACAGTTGCGCAAGGAGTGGCAGCGCCTGCCTGCGCTCCCCGTCAACGCCGCCGGCGCCGCGCTGCGGGAGCGTTTCGAGGCCCTGCTGGCTGCGCTACCCCATGAGGCGCCGAAGGAAGCGCGCAAGCCCAGGCTGAAAACGGAGCAGCCGGATCCCGGTGCGACGCCTGCGGCCCGCGAGCAGGGCGGCCAGAAGGATGGGCAGAGAGGCGGCGCGCGCGGCGCCGACCAGCCGTTCATCGACAACATGGATGCGCTGGAAGCCGCCCTCCAGCAGGGCTCGCTCGGCAGTGCCGCCGAACTCGACAAGGCCCTGAAGGAGAGCAAGGACAAGGGCATGCGCCTGACGCCGGCCCAGGCCGACCGCCTGGCCCACCTGCGCGCCGAGCTCAAGCGCCTGTCGGACTGGGCGCGCTGGGGCGGCAATGTCTCGCGCGAGGAACTGATCAAGACCGTGGAAGCGCTGCCCACCCAGAACCTGGCGATGAGCGAGCTGGCCAAGAAGGTCGGCAGCATGCGCGACCGCTGGAAGGCCCTGGACAGCCTGTCGGGCGCCGCGCCGCGCAGCCTCTGGGAGCGTTTCGACGCCGCCTGCACCGCCGCCTATGCGCCGGCCGCGGCCCACTTCCGCCAGCTGGCCGACGAGCGCCACGCCAACGCGGCGCGCGGCCAGGCCCTGGTCGAGGAAGCGCAGGCCGAGATCGCCCGCCTGCAGTCCGGCGAAGCCGACTGGAAGCACGTGTCCGGCACCGTGCAGCGCCTGCGCACGGCCTGGAGCCACCTGGGCGCCATCGACCGCAAGGACAAGAAGCGCCTCGACCAGCTGTTTTCCGAGGCGCTCACCACCCTGCAAAAACCCCTCGAGACCCAGCGCCAGGTCGAGACGGGCGTGCGTGAGCAGCTGATCGAGGAAGCCCAGGCGCTCGACCCGCACGACCGCCACGCGGTCGACCTGCTGCGCGAGCTGCAGCACCGCTGGCAGGAACACGCGCGCGCCTTGCCGCTCGAACGCAAGGCCGAACAGGCGCTGTGGCAGCGCTTCCGCGCCGCCTGCGACGCGCTGTTCGCGGCGCGCAAGGAACACGCCCACGCGGCCGATTCCGAGCGCCGCGCCCACGAAAGCGCCAAGGAAGCCGTGTGCGCGCGCCTGGAAGCCGCCGCGCCCGAGGCCACCCCGGCGACGGTCGGCAAGCTGCTGCGCGAGGCCGCCGCCGAATGGCAGGCGATCGGCCCGGTGCCGCGCGCCCATGAGGCGCGCATCGAGAAGCGCTACCACGCCGCCGTGGCCCAGGTGCAGCACCACGCCGATGTGGCGCGCCGCGCCGCCGGGCTGGCGCTGGCCGGGGCCGTGCGCGACAAGCTGCGCCTGATCCAGGCGCTCGAAAACGCCCTGGTCAACCCGGACGCCCACACCCATGCGGGCGACTGGCGCCAGCGCTGGGACGCCATGCTGCCGCTCGACGGCGTTGTCGAGAACGTGCTGCGCGCCCGCTTCGAGGGTGCGCTGGGCGCATTGGAGGGCGACCGCGCGGGCTATGCGCGCCAGCTCGAAGCCAACCGCGAACACCTGTTGCACGAGCTGCTCAAGCTCGAGATCGCGGCCGGCATCGACAGCGGCGCCGAATTCGCGCGCGAGCGCCTTAAGCTGCAGGTCGAGGTGCTGCGAAGTTCGCTCAAGTCCGGACGCAAGCCGGGCGCCCACGGCGACGAGCTGCGCCAGCTCCTGAGCTTGCCGGCGCTGGCGGATGCGCGCACCGAGACGCGCATCGAACAGCTGCTGCTGCGCCAGACCAAGGAGGGCAAATGAAGGCTGGGGTGACCGAAGTGCGGGTGCAGTCCGGCGACTTCGACCTGGGTCGCGAAATCGCGCGCCTGCGCGAAGGCGACGCGCGGATCGGCGCCGTGGTGAGCTTCGTCGGCACGGTGCGCGACCTGAACGACGGCGCCCAGGTGGCCGAGCTGGAGCTGGAGCACTATCCCGGCATGACCGAAAAGGCGCTGGAAGACATCGTGGCCCAGGCGCGTGCGCGCTGGCCCCTGTACGGCGCCCTGGTGATCCACCGCATCGGCCCGATGAAGCCGCTCGACCAGATCGTGCTGGTGGCCTGCACCGCCGCGCACCGCGGCGAAGCCTTCGCCGCCTGCGAGTTCATCATGGACTACCTCAAGACCGACGCCCCGTTCTGGAAGAAGGAGCAGACGCCGGACGGTGCACGCTGGGTCGACGCGCGCTCGAGCGACGACAGCGCCAAGGCGCGCTGGGCCACCGCTTGAGCTGGCTCGCCGTCGGCGCCGGGGCCGCGCTCGGCGCCTGGCTGCGCTGGGGCATCGGCCTGTGGCTGGGCGGCTTGCATCCCTTCGTGCAGGCAGGCACCCTGGCGGCCAACCTGCTGGGTGGCTTCCTGGTCGGGATCGCGCTCAGCGTCTTCTCCGCCCATCCGCAGCTGGCGCCCGAATGGCGTTTGTTCCTCGTCACCGGCTTTCTGGGCGGGCTGACGACCTTCTCGAGCTTCTCCGGCGAATCGCTGACCCTGCTGCAGCGGGGCGAGGTCGGCTGGGCGCTGCTGCACACGGCGCTGCACCTGTTCGGCTCGCTCGTGCTGTGCGCGGCGGGTTTTGCGGCATGGCGGGCGCTGCGGGGCTAGAGGACCTGGGCGAGGCTGAGCCGGCTCAGGCCTGGGGCGATTGCTGTGACGCATCAGTTACGGCGCATGGATCGCGTGGCACAGCCGCTCCAGCATGCCCTGGACAACTTCTGGAGCACGCCCGGCGCCGGAAGCCTGGCCTTCCTAGCCCGTCCAATCCTGAGATCCCTGTTCGCCACGGCTGAGCGTTGCGCATCTTGAAAAGCGGTCAGCCGTCCCAACTTTTCTCCTTAGTCAAAGAACACCACTAGGGAGTAATATCATGCGGCAAGACAAACTGACGACCAAGCTCCAGGAAGCGCTGGCGGATGCCCAGAGCCTGGCGGTCGGCAACGATAACCAGTACATCGAACCTCTCCACCTGCTGGCCGCCCTGCTGAACCAGGACGACGGCGGTGCGCGCTCGCTCCTGCAGCGCGCCGGCGTCAACGTCGGCGGCCTGGCCAATGCCCTGAAATCGGCCTTCGAGCGCCTGCCCAAGGTCTCGGGTACGGGCGGCGACGTCCAGGTCGGGCGCGAGCTGGTGTCCCTGCTGAACCTCGCGGACCGCGAGTCGCAGAAGCGCGGCGACCAGTTCCTGTCCTCCGAGATGGTGCTGCTGGCCCTCACCGAGGACAAGTCGGACGCTGGCCGGCTGGCGCGCGAACACGGCCTGACGCGCAAGGCGCTGGAGTCGGCGGTGCAGGCGGTGCGCGGCGGCGAATCGGTGAATTCGCAGGACGCCGAAGGCCAGCGCGAGGCGCTGAAGAAATACACCCTCGACCTGACCGAGCGCGCACGGATGGGCAAGCTCGATCCCGTGATCGGCCGCGACGACGAGATCCGCCGTGCGATCCAGGTGCTGCAGCGGCGCAGCAAGAACAACCCGGTGCTGATCGGCGAACCGGGTGTCGGCAAGACCGCCATCGTCGAAGGCCTGGCCCAGCGCATCGTCAACGGCGAGGTGCCGGATTCGCTCAAGGGCAAGCGCGTGCTGTCGCTCGACATGGCGGCCCTGCTGGCGGGCGCCAAGTACCGCGGCGAATTCGAGGAAAGGCTGAAAACCGTTTTGAAGGAACTGGCCCAGGACGAGGGGCAGACCATCGTCTTCATCGACGAGCTCCACACCATGGTTGGCGCCGGCAAGGCCGAAGGCGCGATGGACGCGGGGAACATGCTGAAACCCGCCCTGGCGCGCGGCGAGCTGCACTGCGTGGGCGCGACCACCCTGGACGAATACCGCAAGTACGTCGAGAAGGACGCCGCGCTGGAGCGCCGCTTCCAGAAGATCATGGTCGACGAGCCGAGCGTGGAGGCGACCATCGCCATCCTGCGCGGCCTGCAGGAAAAATACGAGCTGCACCACAAGGTGGAGATCACCGACCCGGCCATCATCGCCGCGGCCGAGCTCTCGCACCGCTACATCAGCGACCGCTTCCTGCCCGACAAGGCGATCGACCTGATCGACGAGGCGGCGGCCAAGATCAAGATCGAGATCGACTCCAAGCCGGAAGTCATGGACCGCCTCGAGCGCCGCCTGATCCAGCTGAAGATCGAGCGTGAAGCCGTGCGCAAGGAAACCGACGAGGCCTCGCAGCGCCGTCTCGAACTGCTGAACGACGAGATCGCCCGCCTGGAACGCGAGTACAACGACTACGAGGAGATCCTCAAGTCCGAGAAGGCGGCGGTGCAGGGCACCACCCACATCAAGGAAGAGATCGAGCGCATCCGCCACCAGATGGAGGAAGCCAAGCGCCAGAGCAACTGGCAGCAGGTCTCGGAGCTGCAGTACGGCCGCCTGCCGGAACTGGAAGCCCAGCTGAAGAAGGCCGAGGAAGCCGCCGGCGCCGAAGCCGAAAGCGCCCAGCCGAAGCTGCTGCGCACCCAGGTCGGGGCCGAGGAGATCGCCGAGGTGGTCTCGCGTGCGACCGGCATCCCGGTGTCGCGCATGATGCAGGGCGAGCGCGACAAGCTGCTGCACATCGAGGAAAAGCTGCACGAGCGCGTGGTGGGCCAGGACGAGGCGATCGAAGCCGTGTCCGACGCCATCCGCCGCTCGCGCGCCGGCCTGGCCGATCCGAACAAGCCCTATGGCTCCTTCATGTTCCTGGGCCCGACCGGCGTCGGCAAGACCGAGCTGTGCAAGGCGCTGGCGGCCTTCCTGTTCGATACCGAGGAAGCCCTGATCCGCATCGACATGAGCGAATTCATGGAGAAGCATTCGGTCGCCAGGCTGATCGGCGCGCCGCCGGGCTATGTGGGCTACGAGGAGGGCGGCTATCTCACCGAAGCCGTGCGCCGCAAGCCGTACAGCGTGATCCTGCTGGACGAAATCGAGAAGGCGCACCCGGACGTGTTCAACGTGCTGCTGCAGGCGCTCGACGACGGCCGCATGACGGACGGGCAGGGCCGCACCGTGGACTTCAAGAACACGGTGATCGTGATGACCTCGAACCTGGGTTCGCACAAGATCCAGTCGATGGACAGCGACGACCCGGCGGTGGTCAAGCTGGCCGTGATGGCCGAGGTGCGCGGCCACTTCCGCCCCGAGTTCATCAACCGCATCGACGAGATCGTGGTGTTCCACGCGCTCGACGAGAAGAACATCGGCGCGATCGCCAGGATCCAGCTGCACAACCTGGAAGAACGCCTGGCCAAGATGGACATGGCGCTCGACATCGACGAGGAGGCGCTGCAGAAGATCGCCGAGGCGGGCTACGATCCGGTGTACGGCGCGCGGCCGCTCAAGCGCGCGATCCAGCAGCAGATCGAGAACCCGCTGTCGAAAGCCATCCTGTCCGGCAAGTTCGGGCCGAAGGACACCATCCCCGTGCGCGTGCGGGGCGGGCAGCTGGTGTTCGGGGAGCAGCAGACGGTGGAATTGGCCAAATAAGCAGGCCAGATGAGAAAGGCGCCGCGAGGCGCCTTTTTGTAGGGTTGGCGGCTACGCCGCCGACGCGTCCAACGGACGGCGGCGCCACCTCGAAGGATCACAGCGCAACGGTCACCGCGTCGGCGGCGAAGCCGCCAACCCTAGGCCCGTCCGGATGCGCGTCAAGCCTCGCCGGCCTTCTTGCGCCTGCGCGCCATGAACCCCAGCAGCGCCAGGCCTCCGCCCAGCATCGCATAGGTCTGCGGCTCCGGTACCGGCGCGATCGCCTGCGACAGCAGGCTGCCCACCTTGCGGTCGCCCTCGCCGAAGAAGTTCACTTTCAGGTGCGGCGCGTCCAGGCTCGGCGCACCGCCTTCGAAGGTGAACTGGAACACCATGTCGTCGCTCAAGGCCACGTTGGCGCCCGAGTAGCACAGGCCGAAGCCTGGATGCGCGCCGCCCGCGCAGCCGTTCGCATTGAGCTCGCTGGACGACAGCGTCCAGCTGCCGGCTGCGCCCGGCGCCGCGCTCAGGCTCACGTTCGTGAAGCTGCCGACGTCCTTCAGTTGCAGCGCGCCGAGCGACGTGGCCCCGGCCCAGTCGCCGGTCGGGTTGGCGGCGTCGATCTCCAGGGTCAGCACATTCTCCGACCAGGAAGAGGTGAAGGTGACGCCCTGGTAGGTGAGGGATCCGGCGCTCGCCGGCAGGATGGCGCCTGCGGCCAGCAGGACGGCGGCTGCTTTGATGAGTGTGGTTTTCAAATGCTCTCCTCGTTAGGTGACAGTCCTCGCCTTCGCGTCCTGCGAACGGCTCGGACCGGCGTACTGTCGAGTACGCTGGGCTCAGCCTATTGCGTTTGGGAAGGAGGTTCTGTTAGCTGAATCACGGATGGCTCAGTTCCGCCGCGTCAAATGGATGAGCGGGAGGAGATCCGGTGGGAGAGGAGAGAAGGAAGACGCCATACCCGCCGGATCGTGGCGACGGCTGGCCTTGCAGGCCGGCAGGAAGGCAGCTCGGCGGCGGCAATGCTGGGAAACGGCGACAGCGCCAGTGAAAACGGGCCCAGCGGGCCCGTTGTCGACGAGGGCGGCGCAGCCGCGCGGGTTTATGCGCCCGGCTGTTTGCGCGCGCGCTTGCGGCGCAAGGCCATGCCAAGGGCGCCGAGACCGCCCGCCAGCAGCGCCAGCGACTGCGGTTCCGGTATCTCGGCCGGCGTGCCGCCCGGCGCGCCTCCGCCAGGCTCGCCAGCGTCGCCGGCCTGTTCGCCGCCGG
This sequence comes from Massilia sp. DD77, assembly GCF_036961685.1. Taxonomy (NCBI): domain Bacteria; kingdom Pseudomonadati; phylum Pseudomonadota; class Betaproteobacteria; order Burkholderiales; family Oxalobacteraceae; genus Massilia; species Massilia sp. DD77. The sequence goes on along the minus strand of NZ_JBAMDH010000053.1, from coordinate 7,227 downwards.
TCTGGCCTCCGGTCTGTTCACCGCTGCCCTGCTCGCCACCAACCGTACCGGTATCGAGCTTGTCGCCAGAGGATAGCCCGCTGTTCGCCAGGGTCTCGGTCGTCAGCGGGAAGTCTTCCGACAGCAGTGTGTCGCTCTTCGTGCCGTTTTCCTTGAGCATCATGACCTTGAGGTGAGGCGTCCGGAGATCGACCTGGCCATCGAAGGTGAAGGTGAAGACCATGTCGTCTCCAAGGGCAAACCCGCCGCCGGTCAGGCACACGCTGTCGTCCTTGCCTTGGCCGTTGGAATTGCAACCCTGCCCGGAAAGCTCGGACCCGGCCAGCATGTTCCACTCGCCTTGCCTGGCGGACGTGGTCATCTTCGCGGCGCCGAAATCGCCGGCGGCCTTGACCGAGAAGCCGTCGAGATAGAACGCGTTGTTCCAGCCTTGATTGCGGTCCTTGGCGTCGACCTCGATGGTCAGGACCTTGCCGGTGAAGCTGCTGGTGAAGGTCACGCCGTTCGCGACGATGACGCCGGCCGATGCGCTGCCGGCGCATGCGGCAAGGAGGAGGGGAAGCGCCATCCGGCGTACGGTCGAATACATGATGTCCTTTGCTTTGCCCTGTGGGCCCTTGTTGTAAAGAGTGCAAACGGATGCTGAGGGTTTTGATGTATGCAGTCAACATAAAGTGCATCAATACAACATTTGTAAATTCCGCTGACATCGGCGGGACGTCTTTATGTCATACATTAATTGCCTCAAGGAAGTAGAGGAAGATTTTTCATTATCCCGGCCTGCGATTCCGCCATATGAAACACTGATCGATATTGAAACAATGTCCATTCTCGCCCTAAGAAAATTCGTTCCGGATCATGGAATGTTGGTTGCAACTCGTTGAATCAAAACAGAAAAAAATTGGCTATCTGTCTTATATAAGAGTGTTTGTGCTGCGCACAAATTGTTTTATGATTTCTCCAACAGATTCACATGTACAAACCGAGCGGTTTTTATCTTTAGGAGAACTGGCATGGCAACCCGTGAACAGCAGATCAGCCAATTGCAACAGGACTGGGACAGCAATCCACGCTGGAAAGGTCTGACCCGCAACTACACGGCGGCCGACGTCGTGCGCTTGCGCGGCTCGCTGCAGATCGAGCACACCCTGGCAAAGCGCGGGGCGGAAAAGCTCTGGGACCTGGTCAACAACGAAGCCTATGTGCACGCCCTGGGCGCGCTGACCGGCAACCAGGCCATGCAACAGGTAAAGGCGGGCCTGAAGGCGATCTACTTGTCGGGCTGGCAGGTCGCGGGCGACGCCAACCTGGCCGGCGAGATGTATCCCGACCAGTCGCTCTACCCGGCCAACTCGGTGCCGACCGTGGTCCGCCGCATCAACAACACCTTCCAGCGCGCCGACCAGATCCAGTGGTCCGAAGGCAAGGACGAGATCGACTACTTCGCCCCCATCGTGGCCGATGCCGAAGCGGGCTTCGGCGGCGTGCTGAATGCCTTCGAACTGATGAAGTCGATGATCGAGGCGGGCGCCGCCGGCGTTCACTTCGAAGACCAGCTGGCCTCGGTCAAGAAATGCGGCCACATGGGCGGCAAGGTGCTGGTCCCCACCCGCGAAGCCGTCGAGAAGCTCAACGCCGCGCGCCTGGCCGCCGACGTGCTGGGCACGCCGACCCTGGTCATCGCCCGCACCGACGCCGAAGCGGCCGACCTCCTGACCTCGGACGTGGACGACAACGACCGCCCGTTCTGCACCGGAGAACGCACCGTCGAAGGCTTCTACCGCGTGCGCCCGGGCCTGGAGCAGGCCGTTTCGCGCGGCCTGGCCTATGCCCCGTATGCCGACCTGGTCTGGTGCGAGACCGGCAAGCCCGACCTGAACTACGCCAAGCAGTTCGCCGAAGCCATCCACGCCAGATTCCCGGGCAAGATGCTGGCCTATAACTGCTCGCCGTCCTTCAACTGGAAAAAGAACCTGGACGACGCCACCATCGCCAGGTTCCAGCGCGAGCTGGGCGCGATGGGCTACAAGTTCCAGTTCATCACCCTGGCCGGCTTCCATGCCCTGAACTACGGCATGTTCAACCTGGCGCATGGCTATGCCCGGCGCGGCATGTCGGCCTTCGTCGAGCTGCAGGAAGCGGAATTCGCCGCCGCCGAACGCGGCTTCACCGCGGTCAAGCACCAGCGCGAAGTCGGCACCGGCTACTTCGACGCGGTCACCCAGACCATCCAGCAAAACCAGAGCTCGACCACCGCCCTGCATGGCTCGACCGAAGATGAGCAATTTTTTGACGAAAAGAAAGTTGCATGAGCTCTAGTTTTTAGAACGTTTGTGCTCCTGCCAAAACGCGCACCTCGGTGCGCGTTTTTTTCGATGTATCAAAGGGGCAACAGGTGTTGATTTTGATGCTATAGGCATGTACATTGCGCTTCTGCAAGCAAATTGTCTGTTTGTAATATCCCTTCGCCAACCATTGGTGATCAAGCATTGCCTTCATAACCACAGTCCCGCAATGACGGGCTGGATTTCCAAAACCACTCGATCCTGAAAACCATGAAAAAAATCTCCGCCCTGCTGTTCGCACTCGTCCTCACCGCTTGCGCGAGCGCACCGCACATCGCCGCCCCGAACCTGATCAAGGCCCCGACCCCGATCGTGGGCAACAGCGGCAAGTACATGTCGCCGTACACCGAAGACGGCACCGTGGCCGCCTGGGTGGAGAAGGGCCGCAACGCCAGCACCGGCGCCAGCATCGGCGGCTTCCTGGGCGCCCAGGCCGGCCAGAAAGTGGCTGAGAACATCCCCTTCATCGGCGGCTTCCTGGGCCAGGCAGTCGGCGAATCCGCCGGCCGCGCCATCGCGCTGAAGATGGTCGGCGGCGAAGAGTTCATCCGCGCCAATTCGGACATCTCGTTCAACTCGGTCAACGACCTGGCCGTCTACATGTACGCCAAGAACTCGACCCACAAGGATTTCGCCGAAGCCCTGAAGCTGACCCAGGAAATCTACCCGGAACTGAAGACCGCCTACTACCAGTCCATCATCAACGCCTCGGCCGGCAAGTAAGGATTCGGCAATGAAATCGACGACTATCGCCGTGCTGGCCGCCGCGCTGGCGCTGACCGGCTGCGCCACGCCGAACCTGAACAACACCCCGGGCCGCCCGGTGGTCTACCAGGACGTGAACACCACCTCGACCCGCGTCGCCGGCGTCGGCGTGGAAGCCCAGGACATCGTGTCGAGCACCGACCGCATGGTGCGCGACATCCTGTCGAACCCGGCCATCGCAGGCCGTTCGACCCCGCCGCGCATCGTGGTCGACTCGGAGTTCTTCAAGAACGAGAGTTCCTCGCGCATCAACAAGAACCTGATCACCAACCGCCTGCGCGTCGAGCTCAACCGCGCCGCCCAGGGCCGCCTGGTGTTCGTCGCCCAGCACTACGGCAACATGGTGGACAAGCAGCGCGAAGCCAAGCGCAGCGGCGAGACCGACCGCGGCACCATCCGCACCACCAAGGCCAAGGCCGGCGTCGACTTCCAGCTGGGCGGCAGCATCAATTCGCTGGACGCCCACTCGGCGAACACCGGCACGATGTCGCGCTACCACCAGATCACTTTCGAGCTGGTCGACGTGGAGTACGGCACCATCGCCTGGACCGGCATGTTCGAGTTCAAGAAGGAAGCCCAGGATGACGTCCTGTACCGCTAAGCGGAACAATGTCCTGGCGGCGGCCCTGGCGCTGGCGTTCACACTGGCGCCCGGCGCCGCCCGTGCCGACTACGCGGCCGAGGCCGCGCGCCTGAAGAACGCGCCGGCCAAGGACGCCACCATGCACGTCCTGCAGGCGGGCGTGGCGGCCATGGCCGAAGGCAAGACGCAGGATGCCAACGGCCTGTTCGACAACGCGCTCGACAGTATCGAGGGCATGTTCGCCAACACCGAGAACGCCGCCAAGGCGCGCTCGCTGTGGTACGAGGAGGGCGCCAAGGATTACAAGGGCGAACCCTACGAGCGCGCCATGGCCTATTACTACCGCGGCCTGCTGTACCTGGCCGAGGGCGATTACGAGAACGCGCGCGCCTCCTTCCGCGGCGGCATCCTGCAGGACGCCTTCGCCGAGGAGCAGCAGTTCCGCAGCGACTTCGCGGCGCTGATGATCCTGGAGGGCTGGAGCAGCCAGCTCAACGGCGACAAGGACCTGGCCAGGGAGACCTACGCCGAAGTGGCGCGCCTGCGTCCCCAGTGGGCCGCGCCGGCCGCCGGCGCCAACCTGCTGGTGGTCGCCGAACTCGGCGGCGCGCCGCGCAAGGTCGGCGACGGCATCGGCAACCACGAGATCGTCTACCGCCCGGCCAAGCGCATGCCGGAACGCAGCCTGAAGATCGAGTTCGACGGCAAGCCGCAGCAGGTGGCGCTGGCCGAGGACGTGTTCTACCAGGCCAGCACCCGCGGCGGACGTCCGGTCGACCGCCTGATCGAAGGCAAGGTGGCCTTCCAGAACACCACCGGCGCCATCGGCGAAGCGCTCGGCACCATCGCGTCGGACGGCAGCGTCTACGCGGCGGCGGCCGGCGGCGGCGGCGGACGGGCATTGGGCGCCGTGGCGGCGGTCGGGGCGATCTTCTCGATGGTCTCGGTGAACGTCAAGCCGCGCGCCGACGTGCGTTACTGGAACAACCTGCCGGAAACGCTGCACATCGGCACCGTCAACTACCAGGGCCTGCCGGGCAACGTGAACGTCACGCTGTTCGACGACAAGGGCCAGCAAGTCCCCGCCGACACCCTGCGCATCCAGAAATGGATCGACAAGAAGGGCAATGGCGTGGTCTGGATCAAGACTAGGAATCATTGAATGAAAAATAGTATCAACATCATCGCCGCCGGCATGGCCGCCATGCTCCTGGCGGGCTGCCCGACCGTGTCGCCGGAAGGCGCCCAGATGGGTGTGCGCGTCAACGACGCCATGGCGCCCACCGCACGCATCATGCACGACCAGGTCGTCATCCTGGACAAGGTCCTGCAGAACCAGAAGAACGGCAAGATCGCCATCGAAAGCCAGGGCGCGCGCCGCAATGCGACCGGCACCCTGAATGTGATCGTCCAGATCCGTAACCGTACCGACTACCCGCAAGTCATCGAAGCGCGCACCAGCTTCTTCGACAACGGCTTCGCGCCGATCGAGAAGGCCTCGGGCTGGACCCGCGTCCACCTCGACGGCAACGGCATCGGCACCTACCAGGAGTCCTCGCTGGGCGCCGCCCAGGTGGCGCACTACTACGTCGAAGTGCGGGAGGCCCGCTGATGCGCAGCATGATCTTCGCCGCGCTGGTGGCGATGGCGGGCGCCGCGGGCGCGCAGAACCTGATCGCGCCGGCCACCTTGCCGCCGGCCCAGGGCCAGGCGCAGGGCTATACCGATCCGGCGCCGGCCGGGATGATCGCCGAGACCCCGGGCGCGGGCAGCTTCCAGCAGTGGTATGTCGGCCAGCGTCGTCCGGCCATGGTCGTGTACTTCGACCGCAAGCTGGAGCAGCTGCCGCCGGGCTGGCAGGGCCGTGACCGCCTGCTGGTCGAAGAGACCACCAAGGCCCAGGGCAAGGAAGAGAACCGCCGCCTGACCGTCGGCTTCGAGCGCAACACGGCCCAGGCCGCGCGTCCGGTGTCGCAGTTCGCCCAGCTGTTCCAGAACGCGCTCGAAGCCGAGCTCAAGCGCCAGAGCCTGCGCGTGCTGGACGGCAAGGTCCTGCACCGCAAGCAAGCGGCCGGCGGCCGCGGCGGCGACGTCGAGTACAGCTCGCTCAAGGGTGCGGCCCGCTTCGTGTTCGAAGTCGAGCTGCTGGTGCTGAACGGCGAATGGGAGCTGGTGGGCGTCCTGAAGGACATCCACAACGGCGACCTCACCGCCAGCGTACGCCTGCCGGTCGAGAACCTGGGCAACCACGCCGCGATCGAGCGCGCCGCGCGTTCGCTGGTGCGCAGGCTGATGCATTACTCGGTGGCGTAAGCCTGACCGTTTCCCTGCGGGGATCCGAAGGCCGCGGCGATACGCCGCGGCCTTTTTATTTGCTTGGGGCTGGCGGCTTCGCCGCCGGCGCGTTCAAGCGGCGTTGCCCGGCTCGTGCCCGAGAACGCAGCCGACGACCCTACGATGCGGCACGCTCCGCCACTCATCCATTTCCGTGCCCACCCCGTTTGTAGTGGATAATGGCGCCCATCACGCCGCTCTTCACCACGCGGCACCATTATTCTCGAGGAATTCCAGCCTATGCTGAGCTATCGCCACGCCTTCCATGCGGGCAACCACGCCGACGTCCTGAAGCACTTTGTCCAGGTCCAGCTGCACTTGTACATGAACCAGAAGGACGCCGCCTACACCTATATCGACACCCACTCCGGCGCCGGCGTGTATGCGCTCGACAGCGCCCAGGCGACCAAGAACGCGGAATTCGACACCGGTATCGGCCCGCTGTGGACCTGCACCGACCTGCCGGCCCCGCTGGTACCGTATATGGACCTGGTCAAGGGCATGAACCCGAGCGGCAAGATGCGCTACTACCCCGGCTCGCCCTACGTGGCCGAGCAGGTGGCGCGCGAGCAGGACCGGCTGCGCCTGTTCGAGCTGCACCCGTCCGACTGCCGGATCCTGGCCGAGAATTTCCGCAAGGTCGAAGCGCACAAGGCGGAGCAGGGCGAACGTTCGCGCGGCCGTCGCGTCCTCATCGAGCACGGCGACGGTTTCCACAGCCTCAAGGCGCTGCTGCCGCCGCCTTCGCGCCGCGCCCTGGTGCTGATCGACCCGCCCTACGAGATCAAGGACGACTACCGCCGCGTGCGCGACGCCCTCGACGAGGCGCTGGGTAAATTCCCGAGCGGTATCTACGCGGTCTGGTATCCGGTGCTGCAGCGCATGGAGTCGCGCCAGTTCGCCGACCGCCTCAAGCGCCTGCCGGCCAAGGAGTGGCTGAACGTCACCCTGACCACGCGCACCCCGACTCCGGACGGCCACGGCCTGCACAGCAGCGGCATGTTCATCCTGAATCCGCCCTATACGCTGGAGCCGATGCTGCGCGAAGTGATGCCCTACCTGGTCCGTGTGCTGGGCAAGGACGCGGGCGCCCGCTTCACGATCGAGAAGGGCACCCAGGTCACAGGCGCCGCGGCCGGCCGCCTGGTCGGCGACACGCCGCGCGCGCCGGTGGGCAATGCGCGCCGCGCCAGCCCGCTG
>NZ_JBAMDH010000052.1:0-26921 GCF_036961685.1 Massilia sp. DD77 | reverse complement strand
AACCCACGCTCGTATGCCTACCGACGGCCTAAAAGAGAACGGCCGCACGAAGCGGCCGTTCGAACCACCCCTGCAGGCAGGTTTACATCTTCTTCGCCGCACACATCTTGGCAACGTATTCATCATGCGTCGGCATCACCCCCACGCACTTGGCGATCACCCCGCGCACCCCTTCCAGGTACTCGGCGATGTCCTCCTCGGACTGGGTGTCGACCAGCGGGTGATAGCCCTCGATCGGCATGTTCTGCCCTTCGAACACCTGGATCCAGCCCACTTCCGAGAACAGCTCGTTGTCGACCCGGACCACGCGCCCGTGCGAGCGGTACATGTCCATCTTGTGGCGCAGGGTGTCGGGAATCGCCATGTTGGCGCATTCCGTCCAGTAGGCCGAATCGGTGCGCTGGTTCAGGTGGTAGTGCAGGATGATGAAGTCGCGGATGCGCTCGTACTCGAAGCGCGACTGGCGGTTGTATTCCTCGCGGTCGACGGCGCTCCAGCCGCGGTCCGGGAAGAAGTCGACCAGGCGCTGGATCGCCGACTGGATCAGGTGGATGCTGGTCGACTCGATCGGCTCCAGGAAGCCGCCGGCCAGGCCGATGGCCACCACGTTGCGGTTCCAGGCCTGCTTGCGCATGCCGGTCTCGAATTTGATCAGGCGCGGGTCCGCCAGCGGCTTGCCGTCCAGGTTGGCCAGCAGGGTCGCGGCCGCCTCGTCGTCGCTGATGAAGCGGCTGCAGTAGACATGGCCGTTGCCGGTTCGGTGCTGCAGCGGGATGCGCCACTGCCAGCCCGACTGGTGCGCGGTGGCGCGCGTGTAGGGCGTCATCACCGGCGCCGATTCGCAGGGCACGGCCAGGGCGCGGTCCGCCGGCAGCCAGTGGTTCCAGTGCTCGTAGCCGGTCTCCAGGGTCTGCTCGATCAGCAGGCCGCGGAAGCCCGAGCAGTCGATGAACAGCTCTCCTTCCACGCGGGTGCCGTTCTCCAGCTCCACTGCGTCGATGTGGCCGTCCGGCTCGCGCACCGTGGCGCGCGTGATTCTCCCTTCGATGCGGGTCACGCCGCGCGCCTCGGACAGCTTGCGCAGGTACTTCGCGTACAGGCCGGCGTCGAAGTGGTAGGCGTAGTTGATGTCGCGCAGCGGCGAATTCGGCACGTCGTGGCGCGCCGGCATGAACTTGTTCGCCTTGGCGGCCATGCGCGTGATCGAGTATTCCTCGAGCGGCGCGGCCTTGCCGGCCAGGCGCATCTTTTGCCAGTACTGGTCGAAGGGCACGGTGGCCAGGTCCTGGCCCAGGCGTCCGAAGCCGTGCATGTAGCGCTCGCCCAGCTTGCCCCAGTTAACGAACTCCACGCCCAGCTTGAAGCTGCCCATGGTCTCGCGCATGAACTCGTGCTCGTCGATGCCGACCACGCGGTTGAAGCGCTGGATCATCGGGATGGTCGCCTCGCCCACGCCGACGATGCCGATCTCGTCGGATTCCACCAGGCGGATGTTGTAGCGGCCGTTGAGCATGGTCGACAGCGCCGCCGCGGTCATCCAGCCGGCGGTGCCGCCGCCGACGATGACGATGTCCTTGATTGCTTGGTTCTGCATGTTGTGTCCTGCGGTCTTGGGTAGTCGCGGAATGAAAAACAACCCCTGAAGCGCGAGGCGTCAGGGGTTGCATTGTAGTCCTACTCGAATCGATTAGAACTTGTAGCTTGCGCCGAAGTGGTAGGTACGGCCGTAGTCCACGCGGTTCGACGGGTTGTTCTCGTCGGTGGTGAACTCCAGGAACGGTGCGTTGTTCCAGTTCTGCGCCTGGGCGAACAGGCTCACGCCCTTCAGCCAGCCCTTCTGGAACTCGTACGAAGCCTGCAGGTCGACGATGGTCTCACCCTTGATGAAGGTGAGCTGCGCGTTGTCCTGGAAGTCCGACACCTGGCCCAGGAAGCTCGAACGCTTGCGCGCCGCGGCGGCGATCTGGAAGCCGTTCTTCTCGTAGTACAGGCGCAGGTTGGTCACCTTGCGCGACAGGCCCGGCAGCGGGATGCTGCCCGGATCGCCGTTCACGTTCGGGAAGCCGGCCTCAGGCAGGTTCACGCTGCTCTTGGTGTCCGAGTGGTTGACCATCACGCCGAAGCCGTCCAGGTACGAGGTCAGCATCGAGAACGGAATGTTCGCGGCCAGCTCGAAGCCCTTCAGGTTGCCGCCGTCGCCGTTGAGCGGCTGGGTGAACAGGCCGACGGTCGAACCGGCGAACGGGCCGGTCTGCGGCAGCGGGGTGGTCGGCGTGATGTACGGCGCGTAGTCGAAGACGACCGGCACACGCAGGATGTAGGTGTCGAGCTTCTTGTAGAACAGCGCGGCGCTGATATACCCCTTGTTGCCGAAGTACTTCTCGTACGACAGGTCGAGCGCCTTGGCGCGGAAGGGCTTCAGTTGCGGGTTGCCGCCGCTGCCGGTCAGGAGCGAGACGCCCTGGGTCGCGAGGCCGAAGTTCTGGCCGGCGCGCAGGTCGTCCAGGTTGGCGCGCGAGACCACCTTGGCGGCGCCGAGGCGCAGCACTTGCTCCTTGCCCAGGTCGAAGGACAGGTTCAGGCTAGGCAGCACATCCCAGTAGCTGTCGCCTTCGCTCACGCGCTGGGCCGGGCAGGTCTCGGCGGTGTTGCCGACGCAACGGGCGCGGTCGACCACGTAGCCGCCGCCGGTTTGCCGGGTGTGGATCGCCTGCAGGCCGGCATTGCCGCGGTAGGAAAGGCCGAACAGCTCGCCTTCCAGGTTACCCATGGCGTAGCCGGTGTTGATGCGCTCCTGCACGTCCCAGAACTTGTTGTAGATGTCGGCGTCGACCTTGTTGGCCAGTTCGTAGATCGTGCCCAGCGAACCGCGCGGATCCCAGGAAGCAACCTGGAAGCCCGAGGCGCCGGCGAAGGCGACCTCGCTGCCCGGCATCGCCACGGCCGCGTACGGGCCGTCGCCGCCCTTGATCAGGAGGCGGCCTTCAGGGCCGGTGCGCGATTTGTCGCGCGAAGTGTGGTTGAAGCCGAAGGTGGCGCCGGTCAGCGGGCCCCATTCGAGGTCGCGCTTGGCGGTCAGGCGCATGGCCTTGACCTGGTCTTCGACGTAAGGCTGGGCCAGATAGCCGGCCTGCGGCGAGGTCTCGCCGCCGGACCAGCCCATGACGTCGGTCAGGCGCGCGACGCCGCGGTCGGCGTAGTTCGAGCCCGGCGTGTACTTCACTTCGGTGACGTTGCCGCCGTCGAAGTTCGTGTAGTTCAGGGTGTCCTGCGCGCGGCCGGCGATACCGGCGGTGGTCTCGTAGCGCGAGCTCAGCTTGGTGGCCTTCGACCAGGTCAGGTCGGCGGCGGTGGTCCACTCGCCGATCTTCAGCTCGTTGTTCCAGCCGATGGTCTTGAGGTCGTCTTCCGCGCCCTCGTAGTGGTTACGCACCACGCCTTTCCAGTTGCTGATGGTGCCGCTGGTGGCGACGCCGTTCGACACGGTGGCGCTGCTCAGCACGTGGTTCAGCTCGTAGCGGCCGCCGGCGTTGAAGGCGACGCCGCCCTCGAAGCCGGTCTTCTTCAGGCCGGTCTCGCCGGCCGAGTAGAACAGGTCGACGGTCGACTTGAAGTTCTTGTTGGGACGGAATTGCAGCGAGGCGAAGGCGCCGTCGCGGTTATGCGAGCCCACTTCGGTGTCGTAGCCGAAGCCGCCCGGGGTCCGTACCTGGGTGCCGTTGTAATCCATGGTGGCGGTGCCCCAGGAATTGAACTTCGACTGGCCGCCGCCCATTTCCTCGTAGCGGGTGAAGCCCATCGCGACGCCGATGGTGCGGTTCGCGAACTGGTCGATATAGGACAGGGTGTAGCGGTCGCCATCGCCTTCCGGCAGGCCGTCGCGCTGCTTCACGCCCATGCGGCTCTTCTTGTAGCTGACGGCGACGGTGCGCTTGCCGAAGTCCAGCGGCTGCACGGTGCGCAGGTCGATGGTCGAGGCCAGGCCCTGGCCGATGACGCTCGCGTCCGGGGTCTTGTAGATGACGATGGAACCCATCAGCTCGGCCGGGAACAGGTCGAACTCAGGCGAACGGGCATTGCCGGTCGAGGCCATTTCGCGGCCGTTCAGCAGGGTGCCGTTGAAGCTTGGCGACAGGCCGCGCACCGAGATCTCCGATGCCTTGCCCGAGCTGCGGCCGCGCTGGGCCGACACGCCCGGCAGGCGCGAGATCGATTCGGCGACGCTCTGGTCCGGCAGTTTGCCGATGTCTTCGGCCGAGATGGCTTCGACGATCGAGCTGGAATTCTTCTTGATCGAGATTGCCGCTTCGATACCGCGGCGGATACCGGTCACGGTGACGACGGCGGGAGCGTTGCCGGCGGCGGGGGTGGCGCCCGGCGGGGTCGGCTCGGCGGCGGCCGCTGCCTGCTCGGCCGAAGCCGGCTGGGTGGCGGCGCTCGTGACGGCGTTGGTGGTGGTGTCCTGCGCGCTGGCTTGCGCGTAGGCGCTACCTGCGAACACGGACAGGAAGACTGCGCAGCCGGCAGCGACCGGGCTCAGCTGGAATGCAAGGCGGGCCGGTTCGGCGCGCTTGGTTGCGAAGATATTCATGTGTCCCCTCTAAAAGACGATATGTTTTTTCCCGAAACTACAGCGCGACAGGCAGCGGCGCAGCAGCCCAAGCAAACGGTTTTGAACGTTCTGCCAACGATTCTGTATTAAAACTAGATGCACTGTCAACGGGAGTTGCTTGTCACTACGATATTGGCATGTTTTTTCACTATTCGCCCGAAAATAGGGGTGTGCGCGTTGTATTTGGGCTACAACGACACGTACTGACATCTGTAGTACGACTACAAACGCCCTGTTTAATTGCAATTCATTATGTTTTTGCACTCCCTTGGTGCATGCCCCGGCTGAAATGTTTTACTCGGCTTAAGATAACATTGCTTGTTATCCGCAAACATGTACTTTGACTAGATTTCTTACACGCTCGTGGTTGTGAGACGCCCTGATTTCTATAGTATTCTCGTGGCAACACAACAACGCGCGGCCCTCTGTTCCGCATTCTGGCCTGCTCTGCGGTTGTAGTCTGACTACGGGACAGGGCAAACCGGCGGGATCGGCCCATTCATCATGAGACAGCTCTTCGCCACCCTCCTTCTCGGCGCTTCTTTCGCCGTCCACGCCCAGACGCCCGCCATCGACCGCATGGAGCCGCCGTTCTGGTGGACCGGCATGCAGAACAAGCAACTGCAGCTGATGGTCCACGGCGAGCGCATCGCCGAACTGGAACCCGCCCTCTCCCATCCGGGCGTGCGCATCGCGCAAGTGACCCGGGTGCCGAACAGGAACTACCTGTTCATCGACCTGGTCGTGGGCGAGGACGCCAAGCCCGGCAGCTTCGAGATCCGCTTCAGCGGCGCCGGCCGCACGGCCAGCCACGCCTACCGCCTGCTGGCGCGCGCGCCGGGCTCGGCCAGCCGCGAGGGCTTCGGCAGCAAGGATGCGATCTACCAGGTCATGCCGGACCGCTTCGCCAACGGCGACCCTTCCAACGACAGCCTGCCCGCCATGGCGGACAAGCTGGACCGCAAGAACGGCGGCGGCCGCCATGGCGGCGACATCGCGGGCATGATCCAGCAGCTCGACTACATCGCCGGCCTGGGCTTCACCCAGCTCTGGCCCACGCCCCTGGTCGAGAACGACATGCCGGCCTACTCCTACCACGGCTATGCCGCCACCGACCATTACCGCATCGACCCGCGCTACGGCAGCAACGAGGACTTCGTGCGCCTGTCGCGCGAAGCGAAGGCGCGCGGCATCGGCCTGATCCAGGATGTGGTGCTGTCGCACATCGGCAGCCACCACTGGTGGATGAAGGACCTGCCGACGCCGGACTGGGTCAACTACGGCGGCAAGTTCGTGCCGACCGCCCACCACCGCACCGCGGTGCAGGATCCCTATGCCTCGAAGGAAGACGCCGACAACTTCACGCGCGGCTGGTTCGTCGAGAGCATGCCGGACCTGAACCAGTCGAATCCCCTGGTGGCCAACTACCTCATCCAGAACAACATCTGGTGGATCGAGTATGCGAACCTGGCCGGCCTGCGCATCGACACCTTCGGCTATTCGGACAGCGCCTTCCTCAGCGAATACACCAGGCGCATCATGGCCGAGTATCCGAGGCTGAACCTGGTGGGCGAGGAATGGAGCACCAAGGTGCCGGTGGTGGCGCGCTGGCAGCGCGGCAAGGCCAACTTCGACGGCTATACCGCCTCGACCCCGAGCCTGATGGACTTCCCGCTGGCCGAGGCCATGCGCAACGCCCTGGCCGCCAAGCTTGGCCACAACGTGTTCAACGAAGTCTACGAGACGCTCTCGCTCGACTACCTGTATCCGGAGCCGGGCAACCTGGTCCTGTTCGTCGGCAACCACGACATGGCGCGTCTGTACAGCGTGGTCGGCGAAGACCTGGACAAGTTCAAGATGGAACTGGTGTTCACCATGACCATGCCGCGCATCCCCCAGTTCTATACGGGCGACGAGATCCTCAAGACCAGCGCCACCGGGGAGCGCAACGACGCCAGCTACCGCACCGACTTCCCGGGCGGCTGGAAGGGCGACAGGGTCGACGCCTTCAGTGGGAAAGGCCTCACGCCGCGCCAGCGCGAGGCGCAGGACTTCGTGCGCAAGCTGGTCACCTGGCGCAAGGGCCAGCCGCTGATCCATCACGGCAAGCTGATGCACTATGGCCCGCGCGACAACACCTGGGTCTACTTCCGCTACAGCGACAGCGGCAGCGGCAAGGTGCTGGTGGCCTTCAACAACAACCCGAAGGAGATGGTCCTCGGCGTCGAGCGCTTCCGCGAGATGCTGGGCGGCGTCGCCGCGGGCAGGGATGTCCTGAGCGGCAAGGCCTACGACCTGCGCAGCGAGCTGCGCCTGCCGGCGCGTTCGGCGATCATCCTCGAATTGCAGGTGACCCCATGAAGCGCCATGCGCTTGCATTCGCCGCCCTGCTGGCCTGCGGCGGTGCGGCTGCCCAATCAGCCGCCCAGGCCGACGCTCCCCGCGAACTCTACATCCGCGGCGCCTTCAACGGCTGGGGCACCGACAACGCCCTGGTCCACAAGGGACAAGGCATCTACCAGGCCGACATCCTGGTCAGCCCCGGCAACCACGCCTTCAAGGTCGGCAGCGGCGACTGGAGCGCGGAATGGGTGCTCGATGCCAGCAAGAGCGTGACCGTCGCTCCCGGCACGGCCTATGCGCTGGAGACGCAAGCCGGCCCCGAAGACTACCTGTTCGTGCGCCGGACCGGCACCTACCGCTTCACCGTCGACACCGCCGACGCCAGGGCGCCCAAGCTGCGCGTGGAGCGCCTGGAAACGGCGCAGGCCGGCCCGGCCGCCGACCCGCACGCGGGCCGCGAAGCCCTCGCCTCCCTCAGCTGGCCCACCTGGGACGGCAAGCAGGAAACGGCCCGCTTCTCGACGCCGGACGCCGGCGCCGAACTGCGCCGCTACGCCCACTCCACCAGCATGAGCCTGCGCGACCCGGGCCCGCAATCCAGCGAATACGGCGAGCAGGCCGGCCTGCCGCGCGTGCGCAGCGGGAACCTGGCCTTCGACGCCCTGTTCGCCCTGGCCGGCGCGGAAATGCGCCTGGATTCCGTCAGCCGGATCAAGGACGGCAACTACAACGGCGGCGCCCCGGTTCCCTGCGAATGCTTCGAGACCGGCGAGAAGTGGCATTACGTGTGGACGCGCGACCTGTCCTATGCGGCCGACCTGGGCCTGGCCCTGCTCGACCCTCGGCGCGTGCGCAACTCGCTCGACTTCAAGCTGTCAGGCTGGCGCGCCGGCGTGGCCAAGGCGCCGCAGGTGGCGGGCAGCATCGATGGCCTGCAGATCGTGCAGGACACCGGCAGCGGCGGCAGCTGGCCGGTCAGCACCGACCGCGTCACCTGGGCCTTCGCGGCCGAGGAAGTGCTGCGCACCCTGCCTGCCGCCGAACGCCCCGCCTTTGCCCAGAAGGCCTTCAAGGCGCTGGTCAATACGCTGGAGAACGACCGCATCGCCGCCTTCGACGCGACCAGCGGCCTGTACACCGGCGAACAATCCTTCCTCGACTGGCGCGACCAGAGCTACGCGGCATGGATCCCGGGCGACCTGGCCTCGATGGCAAGCAGCAAAGCCCTGTCGACCAATGTCGGCCACTACCAGGCCTTGCGCCTGGCCGCGCGCCTGGCGCGCGAACACCAGGACACAACGCGCGGCCAGCGCTATAGCGCCTGGGCCGACGCCCTCAAGCGCGCCATCAACGAGCGCCTGTGGCTGGAAGACGCCGGCATGTACAGCAGTCTCACGGCCGCCCATTTCGACGGCGCGCCGATGCACAAGTTCGACTGGCTCGGCCAGGCCCTCGCCATCGTCAGCGGCGTGGCCGACGAGGCTAGAGCGCAGTCGATCCTGGCGCGCTATCCGCACGGCCCGATGGGCGCACCCGTGATCTGGCCCCAGCAGCAGGGCATGCCGGTCTACCACAACCGCGCGCTGTGGCCTTTCGTGACGGCCTATGGCCTGCGCGCGGCAGTCCAGGGCGGCAATGCGCTGGTGGCCGACGCCGCCTACGACTCCCTGATGCGCGGCGCGGCCCTGAACATGTCGAACATGGAGAACCTGGAATGGCTCTCCGGCCAGCCGCTGCTGCTGGACGAGAAGAACCCCTCCCTGATCGGACCGGTCATCAACTCCAGGCGCCAGCTGTGGTCGGTGGGCGCCTACCTGGGCATGGTGGTGCAGAACGTGTTCGGCGTCGCCGCCACCGACGACGGCCTCAGGCTCCAGCCTTTCGTCACTGCCAAGCTGCGCCGCGAGATGTTCAGCGCCTCGAACGAGATCAGCCTGCACGACCTGCGCCTGCATGGCCGCCGCTTCGACGTGCGCCTGCGGCTGCCGGTCGCCAGCCGCGAGGACGGCTATTACGAGGTCGAGCGCGTCCTCGTCAACGGCAAGCCGGCCGCCGCGACCCTGCGCCTGGCCGAGCTCCAGGACAGCAACCAGGTCGAAATCGTGCTGGGCAAGCTGCTGCCGAGCCGGGGCGGCATGCGCCGCGTGAATGCCGATCCCTATCTGGAATCCAGCGCCACCTTCGCGCCCCGCGATCCCGCCATCACGGCGCTGCACGCCGCCAAGGGCCGCGCCACGCTGCGTTTCGACGGCGGCGGCAGCGGCGACGTGCGCTACAACGTCTACCGCGACGGCAAGCTGGTGGCGAACGACCTGCCCGCCGGCGGCTGGACCGACCGCGCCGCCTCCGCCACGGCCTGTTATGCGGTCGAGGCGCGTTTCGCTGACTCTGGCAATGTCAGCCACCATAGCCAGCCGCGCTGCGTCGATCCTGGCATCGAGATCACCGTGCCGGACCCGCGCATCGTGTCGAACCTGAAGGCGAGCCCGCCGAACGCGCGTTTCGCCGCGCCGCACCTGGCCGACTGGGGCCGGCCGGGCGACCGTTTCGCCGTCGAACGCATCCGGGTGACGCAGCCGGGCCGCTACCAGGTGCAGCTGCGCTATCACAACGCCGCCAACCAGGTGAACCTGGGCATCAGCGGCGGTGTGAAATGGCTGGTCTTGAAGGATGCGCGCGGCAAGCTGGTGGCCCAGGGCGTGATCCAGCTGCCGCATGCGCCGCTGGCCAAGGCGAACACCCCGGCGGTGTATTCGACGCCGCTGGCGGCGACCCTGGCAGCCGGCAGCTACCGCGCCGAGCTGAGCGACTTCTACAACATGAGCTACCTGGAGAGCAACAGCAGCTTCAGCGCCGCCGGCGGCACGCAAGGGCCGTCGAACCGCTTCGACATCCACGGGCTGCGCCTGACCAGGGTGAAATAAACCCGGGTCAGAGGGCTTCCGCCTCGCCTTCGACGGGACGGGCCGCCACGCGCGACCGTCCCGGCACCAGCAGGGCCAGCTGGCCCTCGACCGCGCGGAATTCCAGCGGCATCGGCATCTTGGCCACTTCGCCGTCGGTCGCCACCTTCAGGCGCTTGCGCCCGTACAAGCGCGGCGTGCGCACCGTCATGCGCTTGAAGGCAAAGGCGGTCACGTCGCCGCTGCCGAGCTTGCCGAACAGGCCACGGATGAGCAGGGTCAGCAGACCCAGCTTGCCCATCGGCTTGGGCGCCAGGGCCACCAGCTCGCCCTCCTCCACTGCCTCGGTCAAGCCCTCCATGCCCACCTGCTCGAGCTGCAGGCGGTTGTTGCCGACGAACAGGGTCGTGGTGCGCAAGCGCTTGACCTGGCCTTCGAGTTCGAGTTCGATACGCAGGTGGCGGTAGGGGCGCAGCGCCGTCTTGATCGCCGAGAAGAAGGCGACCACCCGGCTGCGGCCATACTGGCGCTTGTCGTGCTCGCGTTCCTCGAGCAGCCTGGGATACAGGCCGACGCTGGCGTTGACCAGGAAGATGCGGTTATTCACCATGCCGATCTGCACCGGCTCGATGCGCGCGCGCAGCATGGCATACACCGCTTCGGCCAGGTCTTCGGGAATTCCATGGGTGCGGCCGAAATAGTTGAAGGTGCCTTGCGGCAGTACGCCGAAAGGACAGCCGGCCAGCACGGCCTCGTGCGCCACCGTGTTGATGGTGCCGTCGCCGCCCGCCGCCACCAGGATCCCGCCGTCCGCCCTGGCGCGCGCCGCCATGCCGCGGGCGATGTCTTGCAGGCGCTCGGGTTGTTCGACTACTTCGATGTGGCAGCTGCGCCCCGCGCCGCGGATCACCTCGTCGATCGTCGAACGACGCAGCTCGGTTTCGGAATGGCCCGAACCGGCGTTGAGAACGATGAAGAAAGGCGCGTTGGAAGCGGGCTCGGCGATTGGCATCGGATGATCGGATTCTGCGGTGGTTGGCAACGCTGCCATCCTAGCATTGCCGCTCGCCGGCTGGCGCAGCCGCTCTGCGCGGCCTTGGCGCAAGCCCTCAGCGATCCAGGGCAGCCAGGTCCGCCAGGTAGACGTTGACCGGCGGCTCGCTCGGGGCCAGGCTGGCCTGGCGCTCGAAACGCAGGCCGAGCTTGAGCAGCAGTCCGATGGACGCCGCATTGGCCGGGGTGGTGATGGCGACCAGGCGCCGGATGCCGAGCAAGCGCGCATGCTTCACCACGCCATGTCCCGCCTCCAGCGCATAGCCCAGGCCGCGGTAGCGCGGCAGGAAGGCGTAGCCGATGTCGACGTCGTCCAGGCTGTCGCGCTTGATCAGGCCGCTGAGCCCGACCGGCGCCCCATCCTCCAGCCGCTCGACCAGGTACAGCGAATGGCCGCGCAGCGCGTGCATCGCCAGCGGTCCCTCGCGCAGGGCGCGCCGCGCGTCCTCGAGGGTGCGCAGGCCGCGGTCGCCGATGTGTTCGATGAAGGCCGGGTCGTTGACCAGTTCCAGGTAGAAATCGGCGTCTTCTTCCCGCACGGTGCGCAGGCGCAGGCGTTCGGTGCGCAGGATCTCCATCATTCGTCCGCCGTCGGCCAGTGCTCCGGGTCTTGCAGCAGCTGGTACATCACGTAGGCGTCCACATAGCCCAGGCGCTTGTGGCGGTAGGCCTTGGGCAGGGTGCCGACGATCGAAAAGCCGAGGCGTTTCCAGAGCTGGATGGCGGCGGTGTTGGTGCTCACCACATGGTTGAACTGCATCGCCAGGAAGCCCTGGCGGCGCGCTTCGTCGATGCTGTGCTGGCCCAGCATGCGGCCCACGCCCACGCCTTGCGCAGAGGGGCTCACCATGAAGGAGGCGTTGGCCACGTGGTGGCCGCGTCCCGCCTGGTTCGGCACCAGGCGGTACATGCCCAGCAGGCGGGTATTGTTGAGGGAGGCCACGTAGCTGCGCACGCCCGGCCCGAGCCAGTATTGGTGGCCGGCTTCGCGCGATGTGGCGGTCGTAAATGTATAGGTTTCACCTTGGGCGACGTGGGCGCAGAAGATGCTCCACATCGCCTCGAAGTCGGCTTCCTGGGCGGGACGGATCTGGATGTCTTTCACGGTGGTCGGGGAAGGTTGGCAATTGCTAAAGCCGCCTATTCTGCCCCAAACCGCCGGGATTTTCACCTATCGTGCGCAGATCGTGATTCCAGGCGGAAATCGACAGCGCTTGGCCGTTCAGGCAAGATCAGGCGCGCACGCGCCAGCGGCCCCTCGGCCACCACCCGGCCGCGGCGCAGCACCAGGCGCCGCACGGCGCGCAGCCGGATCGCTTCCACCGCCGAGCCCGCATCGAGCACGACCAGGTCGGCATGGCAGCCCGGCCGCAAGCCATAGCCCTCCAGGCCGAGTATGCGCGCGGGGGTCTCGGTCACCGCCTGGTAGCACTGGCGCATGGCCTCCAGCCCCGTCATCTGGGCCACGTGCAGGCCCATGTGGGCCACCTCCAGCATGTCGCCCGAGCCCATGCCGTACCAGGGATCGAGCACGCAATCGTGACCAAAGGCAACGTCGACCCCGGCCGCCAGGAGTTCCGGCACCCGCGTCATCCCCCTTCTTTTGGGATAGGTGTCGTGGCGCCCCTGCAAGGTGATGTTGATGAGCGGATTGGCGATCGCCGCCACCCCGCTTTCCGCGATCAGGGGCAGCAGCTTGCTCACGTAGTAGTTGTCCATCGAGTGCATCGAGGTCAGGTGCGAGCCCGCCACCCTGCCCTGCAGGCCCAGGCGCTGGGTCTCATAGGCCAGGGTTTCGATATGGCGCGACAGCGGATCGTCGCTCTCGTCGCAATGCATGTCCACCCGCAGGCCCTGCTCGGCCGCGAATTCGCACAGCAGGCGCACCGACTCGGCCCCTTGCGCCATGGTGCGCTCGAAGTGCGGAATGCCGCCCACCACGTCCACGCCCATGGCGATGGCGCGGCGCAGGTTGTCGAAGGCGCCTGGACTGCGCAGGATGCCGTCCTGGGGAAAGGCCACCAGCTGCAGGTCGAGGTAGGGCGCCACCCGGCGCCGCACCTCGAGCAGGGCTTCCACCGCCAGCAGGCGGTCGTCGCAGATGTCGACGTGGGTGCGGATCGCCAGCAGGCCGCGCGCCACCGCCCAGTCGCAATAGCGCATCGCGCGTTCGACCAGGGCGTCCTGGGTCAGCTGCGGCTTGAGTTCGCCCCACAGCGCGATCCCTTCGAGCAGGGTGCCGCTGCGGTTCACACGCGGCAGGCCGTAGCTGAGCACCGCGTCCATGTGGAAGTGGGCGTCGACGAAGGGCGGGCTGACCAAGTCGCCTTCGGCGTCGATCTCCTGTGCGCCGCGGGCGGCAAGCCCTTCCTCGAGGACGGCGATGCGGCCGGCGTCGATGCCGATGTCGATGCCGGTCCTGCCGTCCGGCAAAGTAGCGTTGCGAATCACGAGATCCATGCGCACTCCTTCTCTTGGGATAGCCTTCTCTTGGGATAGCCGATTGTAGCGATTTTGCAGCAGCGCCGAGCTTAAACTCATGCACACGGATAATTAATGCTGCTACGCAATATTACCCAGACCAAATCGTTTGCGATTGTGCGTTGCAACACCGGCAAATCGTGGATACACTAGATATATTGCAGTGCGCCATAATTTGACCGACAAGGAAATCACATGACTTCACTTCCCGAGCAATTGACCGCAGCACGCACCGCCCAGCTGGAGGCGCAATTCTCCCTGTTCCGTACCGTCACCGCGCAGGCGCTCGACAACGCCAGCCGGGTGCTCGCCCTGAACATCTCCACGTCGCGCGACTCGGTCGAGCGCTCCTCCCAAGCCGTGCGCGAACTGTTCAGCGCCAGCAGCCCGCAGGACATCCTGGCCCTGCGCAGCCACGCGGAGGAACAGTTCCGCAGCCTGTTCGCCTATGGCCGCGAACTGTTCAGCATCGCCAGCGGCGCGCAGATTCCACCAGGCTTCCTGGTGCGTTCGTCGCCGGCCCCAGCCGCGCTGCCGGCGGCGCAGGCCTTGCCGGCCGCCGCTGCCGTCCCCGCAAGCACCGCGACGGTCGAGCAGCCCGTGGCCGAAGCCGCCGTCGAACAGGTAAAAGTCGAAAGCGAACAGCTGGCCGCCTACGTCCAGGAACACGTCGAATCGAAGGAACCGGCCGTGGTGGCCGAGCCCATCGCCACGGTCGCCGAGCCGGCCCCGGTGGCCGCGCCGAACCCGATCGCCAAGGCCGCCGGCAAGGGTGCGCCGAAAGCCGCCGTGGCGCCGCATCCGCTGTCGGCGCCGGTCCCCGAGACCGACACCGCGGCGCTGCCGAAGATCGAACCGGCACAGGCGCAGGGCAACAAGCGCAGGAAGTAAGCGAGGCAAGAAGCGGCGCTGCGCCGGATTTGCAAACCTACTACACTAGCGGGCTTCGGCCCGCTTTTGTTTTTCGGGCAGCACCCAAGGAATTTCAATGAGTCTGGCAAGGCTGATCGGCGACTTCGTGCGCCGGCACTGGCAATCCTATGCCTCGTCGGCGGTGATGCTGGCAGGCGTAGCCCTCTGCACGGTCCTCATTCCACGCAAGGTCGGCGCCCTGATCGACGGCCTGGCCGCGCACAGCCTGGACCAGCGCGCGCTGCTGGTCGGGCTGGCGCAGCTGCTCGGCCTGGGCGTGGCGATCTACGTCCTGCGCGTGGGCTGGCGCATCCGCCTGTATTCGGCCGCCTACAAGCTGGGCGTCGAGCTGCGCACCCGCCTGTACGCGCGACTGTCGAACCAGGGCCCGGCCTTCTACCAGCGCCAGCGCACCGGCGACCTGATGGCCCTGGCCACCAACGACATCGACGCCATCGAGATGGCGGCCGGCGAAGCGATGCTGGCCGGCTTCGACGGCACCCTGACCCTGGTGATGGTGCTGGGGATCATGACCCTGGGCGTGGACTGGCGCCTGGCCACCATCGCCCTGCTGCCCTTCCCGCTGATGGCGCTGGCCTTCTGGCGCATCTCGAGCCACATCCACACCGCCGAAGGCGACGCCCTCAAGCGCTTCTCCGCGCTCAACGACCACGTGCAGGAATCGCTATCCGGGGTGCGCACCCTGCGCGCCCTCGGCCTCGAACAGCGCAGCGCGCTGCAGTTCGCCGAACTGGCCGGACACGCCTCGCGCGCCAGCCTGGACGCCAAGAAGTGGGAAGCGGCCTACGAACCGGCCGTCGGCCTGACCCTGACCGCGGCCACCGGCCTGACCCTGGGCCTGGGCGGCTACCTGGTGTGGAACAGCGAGCTCACGGTGGGCGACCTCACCAGCTTCTCGATGTACCTGGGCCAGCTGATCTGGCCGATGTTCGCGGCCGGCTGGGTGCTGTCGCTGGTCGAGCGCGGCCGCGCCGGCCTGGCGCGCCTGCAGCCCCTGCTCGACGCCCCGCTCACCGTCGAGGACAAGGGCACGCTGGAAGCGGTCGGCAAGGGCCCCCTGAAGCTGGAGGACGTGATCTTTGCCTACCCCGAGCAGGAAAAGCCGGCGCTGGACCATGTGTCGGTGAGCTTGCAGCCGGGCCAGACCCTGGGCCTGGTGGGCCCGACCGGCTCCGGCAAGTCGACCCTGCTGCGCGTGCTGCTGCGCCAGGCCACGCCGCAAGCGGGCCGGGTCACCTGGGCCGGCCAGCCCCTGGAAGCCTATCGTTTGAATGCGCTGCGCGCGGCGACCAGCTGGGTGCCGCAGGAATCCTTCCTGTTCTCGGCCTCGATTGCCGAGAACATCGCGCTGGCCCGGCCCGGCGCCTCGCGCGCCGAGATCGAACACGCCGCGAAGATGGCCGCGATCCACGACGACATCCTGCGCTTCCCGCACGGCTACGACACGCCGGTCGGCGAAAAGGGCATCACCCTCTCGGGCGGGCAGCGCCAGCGGGTGGCGATCGCGCGCTCGCTGCTGGCCGACAGCGCCCTGCTGCTGCTCGACGACGCCCTGTCGGCGGTGGACACCGGCACCGAGACCCGCATCCTCGAACACCTGGAAGAGCTGCGCCAGGCCCGTCCCGAACGCGCCGCGATCATCGCCAGCCACCGCCTGTCGGCCGTGGCCGGGGCCGACCGCATCATCGTCCTGCGCGACGGCCGCATCGTCGAAGCCGGGACCCACGACGAACTATTGATGCTCGACGGCTGGTATGCCAGCCAGTGGCGCTACCAGCAACTGGAGGCCAGCCTTGAAGCCAGCTGACATGCCCGCGGCCGACATGCGCATCCAGGCCAAGCGGGCGCTCGGCCTGCTGCGCCGCGCCGCCGACCCCGAACGCCGCCACGTCCACTGGGCGGTGCTGTGGCTGACCCTGGCCGCCCTGCTCGAAGTGGTCGGCCCTATTATGGGCAAGGCCCTGATCGACGACCACCTGCTGCCGCGCGCCCTCGACTGGCCGCGCATGGCCCTGCTGCTGGGCGGGCTGGTGGTGACCGGCTGGCTGTCGTCCTGGATCCGCTACCTGCAGCTGGTGCGCCTGTCCGGCGTGGCGATGCGCTCGGTGCAGCGCCTGCGCGAGTGGGTCTACGGTCACGTGCTGCGCCTGCCCATGGCCTTTTTCGACCGCGCCATCACCGGCCAGCTGGTGAGCCGCGTGACCAACGACACCGAGGCCGTCAAGACCCTCTACATCCAGGTGCTGTTCGTGATCCTCGACAGCAGCATCGTCCTGGTCGGCACCATGATCGCCATGGCCTGGCTGGACTGGCGCCTGATGCTGATCGTGCTGGCCCTGGTGCCGGCGGTGCTGGGCATCGTCTGGCTCTACCAGCGCCTGTCGGCGCCGGCGGTGACCAAGGCGCGCGCCCTGCGCAGCGACATCAACGGCCAGATGGCCGAATCGATCGGCGGCATGAGCGTCCTGCAAGCCAGCAATGCGGAACTACGCTTCGGCGAGCGCTTCCTGCACACCAACCGCTCGCACTACACGGCGCGCCTGGCCGAGCTGCGCGCCAACGCCCTGCTGCTGCGCCCCGCGCTCGACCTGCTCAACGTGGTGCTGCTGGCGGTGGTCATCTACGGTTTCGGCCAGCGCCAGATGGGCGCGGTGGAAGTGGGCGTGCTGTACGCCTTCATCAGCTACATCGCGCGCGTGGTCGAGCCGCTGATCCAGATCACCATGCAGTTCAGCGGGCTGCAGCAGGCGGTGGTGGCCACCTCGCGCGTGGCCGCCCTGCTGGACGAAGAAGGCGCGCCGGAGCACGCGTCCGGGCGCAGCGGCACCGGGGCCGCGGCCGACCCGCATGCGCCGGCGGTGCGGGTGCGCCACCTGGGCTTCGCCTACGTACCGGGCCAGCCGGTGCTGCACGACCTCTCGCTCGACATCCCGCAAGGCGCCTTCTTCGGCATCGTCGGCCATACCGGCAGCGGCAAGTCGACCCTGCTCTCGCTTCTGCTGCGCTACTACACCGCGGACCAGGGCAGCATCGAGATCGGCGGCCTGCCGCTGGCGTCCATCGGCAACGAGCGCTTCCGCAACGAGGTCGGCCTGGTGCCGCAAGACCCCTTCATCCTGGCGGCCAGCGCGCGCGAGAACATCGACATGGGACGCGGCCTGCCGCTGGAGCGCATCGAGGCCGCCGCGCGCGCGGCGCACGCCCACGGCTTCATCGCGGCCCTGGAACAGGGCTACGAGACCCAGCTTGGCGAAGGCGGCTCGCGCCTGTCCTCGGGCCAGAAGCAGCTGGTGGCGATCGCCCGCGCCCTGGCCGGCGAGCCGCGCATCCTGCTGCTGGACGAAGCGACCTCGCGCATCGACAGCGCCACCGAGCAGATCGTCCAGGAGGCGCTGGAGGAATTGCGCGGACAGGTGACCATCATCGCCATCGCGCACCGGCTGTCGACCATCCGCGACGCCGACCGCATCATCGTGCTGAACCACGGGCGGATCGCGGAAGCCGGCCTGCACGAGGAGCTGATGCGCATCGAGGGCGGGCTGTACCAGCGCCTCTACCTGCTGCAGCAAATCGCGGCGCAGTGAGGCTGGGCACGCCGCGGGCCTTGTACATGTGACAAACCGCGTATTTCCAGCGCCCGGGATTCGCTATGCTGTCGTCATGAACACGACATCTCAATGGTGGATCCGCCTGGCGGCGGCGATCTCGATCCTGGGGGTAGCCATCCACCTGGCCACGATCGCGGGCGGGCCGGCATGGTACGCATTCTTCGGCGCACCGCCGCAGGTCGTCGCCTCCGCCCGCGCCGGCACCTGGCTTGCGCCGGCCGGGACGGCGGCGATCGCCGCCCTGATGGGCGTGTGCGCCGCCTACGCCTGCTCGGCCCTCGGCCTGCTGCGCCGCCTGCCCCTGCTGCGGCCGGTCCTGGCCGGGATCGCCGCGGTCTGCCTGCTGCGGGCGCTGGTGCTGGTGCCGCTGGCGGTCAACCACCCCGAACTGCGCACCAGCTTCGAAGTGAGCGCCTCGATTGTCTGGGGCCTGGCCGGCATCGGCTTCGCGGCCGCCTTCCTCGCCACCGGGAAGCGGCGCTTCCACCGGCACGAAAGGTCCGCGTGATGGGCATCGCCTTGTCGTGGGTAAGCGTGAAGGGCCTGGCGCCGGACGAGATCCTGTCCCGGCTGGAACTGGCGCAGACGGACGAGGAGCGCAGCTATCCCTTCGAGGGCATCGTCGCCCACCCCTTGCCGCACCAGGCCTTCCTGGTGGCGGCACGCGGCAGCGGCCACCGCATCCTCGGCGCCGACAGCATGGCCAGGCTCTCGGGCGGCTGCCAGGCGGTGTCTTGCGACATCGAGGAACACATCGGCTATGCGGCCTGCGCATTGTGGCGCGATGGCCGCCAGGTCTGGGCCGTGACCTACGACAGCGAGGACGACCCCGAGAACGTCGCCTACAAGGGCGAGGTCCCGCCGCGCCTGCACGAATTGCTGGCCACGGTCGAAGCGATGGACAGCGAGCATTTCGAGGGCCATTTTCACATGGACATCCCGCTGATGCTCGCCAAGGAATACGGCGGCTTCCGGCACGACGACGACGACGCGATGTTCGACGCCATCCCCTTCGCGGCGCTGAAGGACTTGCGCGGCAAGACCAGCTGGTGGAAGGCGCTCTGGCGCTGACGCCCCGCAGCTAGCGCCCAAACGGGGACCTCTCCCCCAATCGGCGTTTTGCGGTCCGGCCGCGCGGCAATTACACTATCGGGCGATCCACGACCGTCCCTTGATGACCCTGCGCCATGCACACACCGAGCCACCTGTTCTTCCTCCCCGGCGCGCTGGGCAATGGCGCATTCTGGCGTCCGGCCGCCGGTCTGCTGGCCTGCCCCGCCGCGCAGGTGCATGTGGCCTGGCCCGGCTTCGGCGGCGCCGCGCCGCAGCCCGGCATCCGCGGCCTGGACGACCTGGCCACCCGGCTGCTCGCCGAGGTCGACCGGCCGAGCGCGCTGGTGGCCCAGTCGATGGGCGGCGTGGTCGCGCTGCTGGCCGCGCTGCGGCAGCCCGAACGCTTCACCCACCTGGTGCTGTCCGCGACCTCGGGCGGCATGCCGCCTTCCAGTTTCGGCGCGCAGGACTGGCGTCCCGCGATCCGCACCGCCCACCCGGACCTGCCGGACTGGTTCACCAGCTACCAGGAGGACCTCACGCCCAGGCTGGCCGCGCTGCGCATCCCGACCCTGCTGCTGTGGGGAGATGCGGACCCCATCAGTCCCGTCGCCGCCGGCCGGCGCCTGGCCTCGCTGCTGCCGCGCGCCAGCCTGGAAGTGATTCCCGGCGGCGGCCACGATCTCGGCTGCGCCTTCGCAGGCGTGGTGGCGCCGCTCATCGACCGCCACCTGGCGGCGCGTCCATGAGCCGCACCGGACGCCTGTTCCAGCTGATGGACGCGCTGCGCGGCAACCGCCGCCCGGTGACCGCCAGCACGCTGGCCGAGCGGCTCGGCGTTTCCGAGCGCACCATCTACCGCGACATCCAGGCCCTGGCCCAGCTGGGCGCGCCGATCGACGGCTCGGCCGGCGTCGGCTACATGCTGCGCACCGGCTTCTTCCTGCCGCCGCTGATGTTCGACAAGGACGAACTGGAGGCGCTGGTGCTGGGCGCGCGCTGGGTGCGCCACCAGGGCGACGCCGCGCTCAGCACGGCCGCCGAGCGGGCCCTGGCCAAGATCGCCACCGCCACGCCGCGCGACCTGCGCGACCACATGGCCGAGACCAGCCTGTGGGTGCCGGTCGATCCCGCCGAAGCCTTGCCGGACCTGTTCATGCAGCCGGCGCGGGAAGCGATCCGCAGCCAGTGCAAGCTGCACATCGCCTACCGCGACGAACAGCACAAGCCCTCGGAGCGCCTGGTCTGGCCGTTCGCGCTGGCCTTCTTCCAGGGACGCCGTGTACTGGCCGCGTGGTGCGAGCTGCGCGGCGCCATCCGCCACTTCCGCGTCGACCGCATCGTGCAGGCCGAATCGAGCGCCGAACGCTATCCGACCCCGCGCCACGAACTGCTGCGCCAATGGCGCGAGGAATGCGGCGTTCCCGATCTCGCCTGAGCGGAACTAGCCCGGCTTACTGAAGCCGAAGCAGCCCGCCGGCGCGGCGGTCCCGCCCACAAGCAGCGCGCCGTGGCGGTACAGTTCCCAGCGCCGCGCCTGCGGCACCGCTGCCACCACCACCCCCATCGTGCGGTCGCTCCACACCAGCCGGCCGTCGACCGCGTCGAGCGCGGCGAAGACGTCGAGCGGGCTCGCGCCGGGCCGGAACACGACCGTGGCGGTCTGCTCGTTGAGGGCGGGCGGCAGCGCGGCCCAGGCGCCCGCCCCGCCGGTCGCCACGCCCAGCAGCAGCATGGCGGCGCCCGAACCGCGCAGCGCGGGCCCGCCCCGGCGCATCAGCTTCCAGCCGGCCAGCAGCGGCGGCAGGCCGAAGGCGGCCAGCCAGGCCAGGTCCCACAGCAAGGGGGCGTCGCTGTCGATCCGGATGCGGTGGATGCCAAGCACCCAGTGCGAGAGCACGGCGTCGAGCGCATGCCACACGCCGAAGCCGACCAGCACCGCGCCCACCAGCGGCCAGCCCCAGGCCACGCCGGCGCCCCGGCGCGCGCGCCACAGGCCCCACAGGGCGGCCAGCGCGACCGCATACATCAGCAGGTGGAAGTAGCCGTCCCACAGCACCTGGGTGCGCAAGTCATCGATCCCGCGCACCAGGCTGAGCAAATGATGCCACTGCAGGATCTGGTGCAGCAGGATGCCGTCGAAGAAGCCGCCGAGCGCGAAGCCCAGCGCGGCCGCCCATCTTGCCCAACTCGATGTCCACATCGCATTCCCTCCTCCGCCATGCGCGAAGGAGGAGTATAGGACGCGGCGTGCGGCGGCGACGCCGCCTTGCGCAAGGGAAGCCTGCTCTCCTTCAGCGGCGCCGGCTCCAGGCGTAGCCCGCCGCCAGCGCGGCCAGCCCGGCCGCGAGCATGGTCGCCGCCGACTGCGCCGTGGCCGCGCCGGTGAAGCCGACCACGTCCAGCATGGGCTGGTGGGGTGCGTTCACCGCCACGTACAGGCCGAACAGGAACAGGCCCATGAACAGGCGCGGCGTGCGGCTCAGCTGGCCCAGCAGCGCGGCGAAGGCGGCCAGCGCCACCACGCCACCTAGCACGGCCGCGGCGCGTTCCGGCGAGTCCGCCAGCCAGCGCAAGGCCGGAATGCCCATGAACATCCAGCCCAGCAAGGTCGACGCCAGGAACTGGCGCAGGAAACGGCGCCGTGCGCCGCCCGGCACGGCGGCGCCCAGGTCGTCGCAGCCGGCGCTGAAGTCGCGCGTGCCGGTGTCGCTGACGAACACGCCCCAGAACGCGGCGCAGGCCAGCACCAGGCCGGGCAGGCTTGCGGCCGGCAGCACCACGCCCGCCACCAGGGCCGCTCCCAGCGCCGCGATCGCGGCCGGCGCCGTGGCCAGCGCCAGCGCGACGTCGGCCAGGGCCTGTCCCGCCGTGCCGGGCAGGCGCGCGGCCAGGCCGAACAGCGGCTGGACCAGGCGCGACAGCGGACGCAGCCAGGCATTCACGATGGCCAGCGGCGTGCGCCGCTCGCGCGCCTTGCCGGCCTTGACGCGGTCCGGCGAGAAACGGTGGAACAGCGGCAGCGCCGGCAGCAGCGGCAGCATGGCAGCCAGGGCCGACAAGGCGCGGCTGCGCACCAGGCCGTCGTACCACAGCCATTGCGGGAACGCGCGCACCGGCAGCGCCGGATCGTAAGGCATGCTGCCGATCGCCATCGCGCTGGTGTCCGCATACTGCGACAAGGCGGCGATGGCGTGACCCATGCCCATGAAGTCGAAGGCCATGGCCAGCGGCAGCACCTGCGCGGCGGCCTTGCCCTCCTCGATCATCTGCGGACCGGTTGCGATCGTGGCGACCCAGATGAAGAAGTACAGCAGGTCGCCCGCCTTGCCCATCAGCGGCGCCCAGCTGTCGAACAGCAGCGCGCAGCTGGCGGCGAACAGCACCATGGGGCCCAGCACCAGCACATAGGTCTGCAGGTAGACCGCGAGCTGGATCGGGCCGTCGCCGCGCAGCAGGTGGCAGGCCAGGACGGTGAGCATGAAGGCGAACACCAGGAGGCCGAGATAGGCGACGCCGCCCAGCCAGCGCCCCGCCAGCAGGGCCGCGTTGCCGGCCGGGGTGGCGCCGATCACGCCGCCGATCCCGCTGCGCAGGTCTTCGGCGCTGCGCCCGCGCACGAGATAGAAGCCGGCCAGGCCGAACAGCACGCCGGCCAGGGTGGCGCTGCCCATCGCCAGCGCCGAACTGGTGTACAGCACGCGGGCGCCGTCCAGCGCGATCAGGACCTTGCCGCCGGCGGGATCCTCGATCATGGCCCAGCTCACCGCCACGACGGCCAGCAGCGCCGCCAGGGTCGACAGGCGGCGCAGGCGCAGCCGCACTTCGACCGCGGCGAGGGTGTAGATCAGGCGCCCGTTCATGCCGCCTCCGCCTGGACCTCGCTGTGCACGGCGTAGCGCTGCGCCATCAGCGCCTCCTCCAGGCTCGGCTCGGCCGCATGCGCGCCGGCGCAGGGCAGCTCGGGGTGGGCGATGCGCAGCGCCACCCGCTCGCCCTGGCGCTGGGCCTGCAACACGTGGACGCGCCCGCGCAGGGCCTCGTAATCAAGGGCGGCGACGCTGGCGCTCCAGACCTGGCCGCGGGCGCGCGCCAGGATCGCGTCCGGGGTCTCGTGCGCGACCAGGCGGCCGGAACGCATGATCGCCAGCTCGCCGGCGATGCTCTCGACGTCCGAGACGATGTGGGTGGACATGATCACCAGCTTGCCGAAGCCGAGCTCCCCCAGCAGGTTGCGAAAGCGCAGGCGCTCCTCGGGATCGAGGCCGGCGGTGGGCTCGTCGACCACCAGGATGTCGGGGTCGTTCAGCAGCGCCTGGGCGATCCCGAGCCGGCGCCGCATGCCGCCCGAGAACGAGGCCGCCGGACGGTGCGCCTGGTCGTGCAGGTTGACCAGTTCGAGCAGGTGGCGGATGCGCGCGCCGTCGCGCACGCCCTTGAGCGCCGCGAAATACTGCATGAATTCGAGGG
This sequence comes from Massilia sp. DD77, assembly GCF_036961685.1. Lineage (NCBI taxonomy): Bacteria > Pseudomonadati > Pseudomonadota > Betaproteobacteria > Burkholderiales > Oxalobacteraceae > Massilia > Massilia sp. DD77. The sequence continues at coordinate 3,465 of NZ_JBAMDH010000052.1, read as the reverse complement.
CGCTCAGGTTCGGGTAGACGCCGAAGTCCTGCGGCAGGTAGCCCAGGGTGCGGCGGATGGCGTCCGGCGTGCGCGCGATGTCGGCGCCCTTCCACAGGACTTGGCCGCTGCTCGGGCGGGTCAGGGTGGCGATCATCTGCATCAGGGTGGTCTTACCCGCGCCGTTATGGCCGATCAGGCCGACCACGCCCCTTTCCAGCCGCAGGCTCACCCCGTCCACCGCCTTCACGCCCTTGCCGAAGGTCTTTGCTACCGCGCGCAATTCCAGCATGTCCGCCTCACTGTTTATTAGATGAAAACACTGTAAATTAAGCAACCCTGCCCCGCCCGGGCTTTGTGATGGACGGTCGAAAAGGCGGTCCGGGCTGCGCCGGCGCCCGGCTGCGCGTCGCGGGCGTCATGCATGTGTCATTTTTGTGACAATTCATGAGAAATCGGAATTACTCCTCTGCAACAGGCCTATAATGTTTTGAACGAAACTCGTCGGAATCCTCCCGGCGCCACGAGACCCGATCCATGTTCGCTGCACTGCACCGCGCGCTCGCGCGTCCCCGAAGCCTCGCGCTTGCCGTGGCGCTGTGCGCCGCGTCGGCATTCGCCGGCGCCGCCGATGGCGCGACGCTCGGCGAGCGCCTGGCCGACATTCGTGAAGTCAACCGCTTCGTCCCCGAACGCGCGCTGCCGATGCTGCAGGCGATCGAGGCCGAGGGCCGCGCCGCGCCGCTGGCCGAGCGTGCCGAATTCCTGAACCAGCTTGCTTCCGCCCAGTACGTCCTGGGCCACAACGAGGCCGCGCTGGCCACCACCAACGAGCTGATCGCGCTCGGCCGCGCACAGAAGGACAGCGTGGCCCTGGCCAAGGGCCTGCTGCGCATGGGGTATATCGAGTCGGGCGAGCACCGCCTGGCCGAATCGCACCGCCTGATCCGCGAAGCGGAACAGCTGGCGGCGACCACCAAGGACTTCGACCTGCGCCTGCGCACCATCATCTCCTCGGGCGAGACCTATGCCGAGGAAGGCAACCTGCCGACCGCGCTCGACCGCCTGCAGACCGCGGCGGCGCTGGCGCGCCAGGGAGGCGACCCGGTGCAGGTCGTGATGGCGCTGAATTCGCTGGCCAGCCTGTACGGCATGCTGCGCGATCCGGAAGCGGGCCTGAAGGTGCTGGAAGAAGCCACCACGGCGGCGCTGAAGACGAATTCCCCGGGCCGCATGGCCACGCTCAAGGATACCGAATACGGCCTGGCGATCGAGGCCCGCCAGTACCAGCGCGCGCTCAAGGCGCTGCAGGAGGCGATCGCGCTCGAACGCAAGATCGGCGCCCACTCGATGGTCGCCTATTCGCTGGTCAACCTGTCGGACTGCTACCTGAAGCTGCACGACTACCGCAACGCGGCCAACTACGCCGAGCAGACCATCGAGGCGGCGCGCAAGCTGAACGACCGCGGCCTGGAGATCACGGCGCGCCTGAACCTGGGCCAGGCCTACATGGCCCTGGGCCGCCTGCTCGAGGGCAAGCGCCACATCGAGGCCGGCCTGGCAGGCTACGAAGACCTGGGCGACAAGCCGGAGCTGCAGGTCGTGCTGGTCGAATACGGCGCGGCGCTGGAACGTGCCGGCGACCTGGCGGGCGCGCTGAAGGCCTACCACCGCGAGCGCAAGATCTCGAACGAGCTGTTCGAGAAGCGGCGCCAGCAGGCCGTGATCGACCTGCAGGAAAAATACGAGGCCGACAAGAAGCAGCGCCAGATCGAGCTGCTGCGCAGCGAAAACCAGACCAAGTCGGCCGAGCTCGACAACCGCCGCCTGCAGCAGCGCGTCTGGTGGCTGCTGGCCGTGGTGTTCGCGCTGGCCTCGGCCGTGGTCGGCCTGCTGTACCGCAAGGTACGGCACGCGAACGCGGCCCTGCACGAGAAGAACCGCGAACTCAAGCAGCAAAGCGTGCGCGATCCGCTGACCGCCCTGTACAACCGCCGCCACTTCCTGGACTTCATGCGCAGCCTGCCGGGCAGCCTGGGCGACGAGCAGACCGGCGCCCTGTTCCTGCTCGACGTCGACCACTTCAAGCACATCAACGACACCCATGGCCACGCGGCCGGTGACGCCGTGCTCACCGCGATCGCGGCCGGCCTGCGCGAGATCCTGCGCGAGACCGACATGATCGTGCGCTGGGGCGGCGAGGAATTCCTGGCCTACCTGCCGACGATCCCGCGCGGCGGCCTGGACGAGGTGGCGCAACGGATCCTGAATGGCATCGCTTCGATCCGCGTTCCCTACGGCGACAGCGCGCTGGCGGTGAACGTCTCGATCGGCTACGCGCCCTACCCGATCGCGGTCGGCGGCCAGGTGCTGCCGTGGGAGCGGGCGGTAAACCTGGTCGACATGGCGCTATACCTGGCCAAGTCGCATGGCCGCAACCGCGCCTACGGCGTGCGCGGTTTCGCCGATCCGGACAAGGCCTGCATCGACGAGATCGAACAGAACCTCGAACGCGCCTGGCGCGCCGGGCAGGTCGATTTGTCGGTGGTGCTGGGGGAATGGAAGGAATTGCGGATCGCCAGCGCGTGATGCGCCTGCGACGTAGGTCGGCGGCATAGCCGGCTGCGCGCCCCGGCCAACCCTACGCAGCCTATTTGCTGTCCTGCAGCTTCTCGCCCGCCTTCTCGACCTTCTTGCCGATCTGGTCCTTCGCCCGGTCCAGCCCGCGGCTGGCGTCGCGCGTCGCGTCCTCGACCTTCTCGCGCGCTTCCTCGGCGGCGCGGTCGGCTTTCTCCAGTTCGTCCTGCACCGTGTCCGACACCCGCGCGCCGGCCTCGTCCAGCGCCTTGCCGGCCTTTTGCGCCGGCCCGATGTCGTCGTCGCGGCCGCAGCCGGCCAGCGCGGCCGATACGAGCAGCGCCAGCAGCGTGCCCACCATGGTCCTGTTCATCTTCTTCTCCTCGCACAAAATACCTGAACGCCAGCATACACCGGGCGCCGGCTCAGCGCCCGCCGCGCGCCGGGTCGGCCAGCGGATGCTCGCGCTTGCCCTCGTCGATGCGCCGCTTCAGCGCGCGGGTCTGCTCGTCCTCGCCCCAGCGCCGCGTGAAGGCGGCCAGCCGCGTGCGCGCCTTGTCAAAGGACGAGGCCTTCAGCAGTTTCTCGATCGCGCCGCGCGCCTCGAACCAGTCCTCGCGCCGCTGCTCGGCGCGCGTGCAGGCCGCCGCGGCGGTGTTCAGCCCCTTTTGCACCTGGGCTAGCTGCTCGGCCGTCGCACGCGTCTCGCGCAGTGCGATCAGCTCGTCCTGGGCTTCGCGCGCCTTGCATTCCTTGGCCAGCGCCACCGCCTTGTCCATGCGGCGCTCGATCAGAGCCTTGGACGGCTTGGCGACCATCCAGGCCAGCCACAGCACGCCCAGGGCGAGCGCCCACCAGCGTAGGCGTACCGGCCGGCGTCCCGGCGGCCGGCGTCCCGGCGGCCGCTGC
>NZ_JBAMDH010000051.1:0-27756 GCF_036961685.1 Massilia sp. DD77 | reverse complement strand
GCACCGCCCAGGCGTGCTTCCTGCAGCCGGGCCAGCTCTTGCGCGATCCAGCGCCGGCGCTCGTCGCCCTCGGGCAGGAAGCGCCAGCCGCCGTCCTCGCGGTATTGCTGGGCCAGTGAAGCCGACAGCTCGTCGAGGCGGTCCAGTTCGATGGCCACCGCATAGTCGCTGAAGCTGGCCAGTACGTTTTGGCGCAGCAGGACCACGCCGCTCGCCGCCACCGCCAGGATGGCCAGCAGGACCGATGCGAACAGGCGGAAGCCGATGGAGATTTTCACGTTGTCGAGTGTCAAGAAGCCTTGCTCATTGTAGTACAGACGCACTACGCCAATATGTTTCTGATAACCGTCATGCTAATAACTCGGTGTATGCATAAATTTTGAACGCTTGTTCGCTTTATATTCCGACAGAGGAGACGGGTAGGGCAGTGGGGCATCGTCCTACAGGAACACCGTCCGTTTCTGGTGTTCAGGTCCTGACGGGATGACTACGATGGGTGTCCCGTTTCAGCCAAAGCGGCTGATCTGTTCACTAATGATAGGAGGCAATCATGGCATCGAACAACCAAGGCGGCAACAACAAGCAGGGCGGCAACCGAGGCAACAACCAGAGCGGTGATACCAGCAACCGCGGCTTCGCTTCGATGGATCCGCAGCGCCAGCGTGAAATCGCCAGCGAAGGCGGCCGGGCGGCCCATGCATCGGGCAATGCCCACGAATTCAATTCGGAAGAAGCGCGCCGCGCCGGCTCGATGAGCCACAAGAACGACGGCAACAACCAGAGCGGCGGCCGGGGTAGCCAGCAGAGCGGTAACCAGGGAAACCAGGGGAATCAGGGGAACCAGGGGAACCAGGGGAACCAGGACAGCCGGGGCAACAACCAGTACACCGACCAGGGCGGGCGCGGCAGCCAGCAGAGTGGTAACCAGGGCAACCAGGGTAACCAAGCCAACCAGGGCGGCAGGGGTGTGCAGGGCGGCACGCCCGAGCAGCACGCCGAGGCTGGCCGGCAGAGCCACAAGAACGACGGCAAGCGTTAAGCGTCGGATGGATTGACCGGTAGCGTCGAAGCCGGTTGAGCGCGTCGGCAGCAAGCTGCCAACCCTGCGGTAGGGTCGGCAGCTTCGCTGCCGATGCGTCCATCAATACACGTCGCGCCGGTAACGCCCTTGTTCCACCAGCTTGTCGACCGCATCCTTGCCGAGCACGTCGACCAGGGCCTCATGCACGCCCCCCGCCATGCCCTGCAGACTGCCGCATACATAGATCGCCGCGTTGTCGGCCACCCAGGCGCGCAGCACGTCGGCCTGTTCGCGCAGCAGGTGCTGCACGTAGCGCGGGCTTGCCCCGTCGCGCGAGAAGGCCAGGTCCAGGCGCGTCAGCTTGCCCCTGGCCAGCCATCCTTCCAGTTCTTCGCGACACAGGAAGTCGTGCGCCGCATTGCGCTCGCCGAACAGCAACCAGTTGTCGCGCACCCCCGCATCGATGCGCTCCCTGAGCAGGGCGCGCAGGCCCGCCAGTCCGCTGCCGTTGCCGATCGCGATCAAGGGCCGCTGCGCATTCGGTCCCAGGCGGAAGCGTTCGTGCGCGCGCATGCGCAGCCGCACGATGTCCCTGGGCGTGGCCTGTTCGCACAGCCAGCCCGAGGCCGCGCCAGGCGAACCGTCCTCGCGCCGCTGCAGCCGCACCATCAGTTCGAGCCGGCCGTCCCGCGGCAGCGAAGCCACCGAATATTCGCGCGGGTGCTCGGGGTCGGCCGGTGCGCTGACCTGGGCCAGGTCGCCCGCCTGCCATGCGGGCAGTTCGCCTTCCAGCGGCGCCAGGGCCACCCGGTACAGGGGCGCGCCTGCGCTGCCCGGATTCATCAGCTCGCGCGCGGCGATGCGCCATTCGCCATAGCCCGGCGCTTCCCAGTCCGGCGCGTCGCTGGTGCCGGCCAGGCGGCTGAGCTGGTGCTGCCACTCGGCCAGCGCGCTCGCTGAGCCGCGGTCGACGTCGATGCGCGCGAACAAGGGGGTGGCGCCGTGCGCCGCCAGCCAGCCGTCCAGCTGGCGGCCGAAGCCGCAGTAATTCGTGTAGGTGCTGTCGCCCAGGGCCAGCACCGCATAGTGCAGGTGCGACAGGTCGGGCGTGCCGCCCATCGATTCGCCCGCGAAGCGCGCGGCGCTGTCGGGCGCGTCGCCCTCGCCATAGGTGCTGGCGATGAACAGGATGCGTTCGGCCTTGCCCAAGGTATGCTTGTCGAGTGCCGAGACGCAGGCCGCGCGCGCATTCAGGCCGCCCGTCACCAGGGTCTCGGCGGTGCGCCGGGCCAGGTATTCGGCGCTGCCGGTCTGGCTCGCGTACACCACCAGCCAGTCGGCCGGTGCGGCGGCGACGCTGGTGCGGACCGCGCGGGCGCGCCAGATGGCCAGGCACATGGCGAAGTAGCATACGGACAGCGCGAGCGCGCCGCCCCAGCGCACGGGATCGATCGTCATCATTGGAGCAGGTCGCGCCAGGCGGCGCTGGTGGTGTCGAACAGGGCGCCGGGGCGGCGCACCAGGAAGCGGGCGGCGATGCCGCGCGCGTCGGCGAAGGCCAGGCCTTCTTCAAGCCCCATCACGGTCAGCGCCGTGGACAAGGCGTCGGCCGCCATGCAGCTGTCCGCCACGACCGTCACCGAGGCGAGATCGTTGGCCACCGGATGGCCGCTGCGCGGGTCGAGCGTGTGCGAAGCGCGGCGCTGGCCGTGCTGGAACCAGCGCCGGTAGTCGCCCGAGGTGGCGACCGCCAGGCCGTGCAGGGCCAGCACTGGCTGTTCGGACAGGGCGCCGCCATCGGGCACGCCCTCGATCTCGACCCACCAGGGTTCGCCGTCGGCCTTCATGCCGGCGCCGCGCAGCTCGCCACCGACTTCGGCCACGTAGTGGCGCACGCCGTGCGCGTCGAGGCACAGGGCCAGGCGGTCCACACCATAGCCCTTGGCCACGGACGAGAAGTCGAGCACGGCGCCGCCCGGCTGCAGAAGGCGCCGCGCTTCACGGTCGAGGATGGGGCGGCTGCTCGCTCGCCGCGCCAGCACGGCCTCGATGGCGCCGGCAGCGGGCGCATAGAAGCCGGCCTGGTCGTAGCGTCCGGTCGGGCCGAAGCCCCACAGGTTGACCAGCGCGCCGCCGGCCGGGTCATAGGCCCAGCCGGTTTCCTCGGCCACGCGCAGCGCGTAGTCGGCCACCTCGAAGAACCGGGACGGCAGCGGATGCCAGCTGCCGCCTGGGGCACGGTTGTAGCGCGCCAGCAGGGAATCGGCTTCCCAGTGGCTCATCTGGGCCACGATCTCATCCAGCTCGCCCTGCAGGGCATGCGCCAGCGCGGCGCCGTCGACGCCCTCGGGCAGCATCAGGCGCACCGACCAGTCGGTGCCCATCGACGTGCCGGCGGCGCGGCGCAATACGCTGCCCGGGGGCGGCGGCGCCGGGTCGATGGCGAGCGGGACGAGTACTGCTCGCATGCTTATTGAGGCAGCACTTCCAGCGTGGCCGAGTAGCTGTAGCGGCGGTTTTCGCCGGCGGCCTCCGACGGGCCCTTCGGCTGCTCGACCGGGAACTTGGCGGTCAGCCAGTACATGTTGGGGGCCGGCAGGGTGAAGCTGGCTTCGCCGTTGGCGTCGGTGGTGAAGCGGACTTCACCCAGGGTGCCGCGATACTTGACGCCGCCCGGCACCATGCTGAACGGGAAGTTCGCCAGCGGCTTGCCGTTCAGCTGGAAGCGGAAGCGCGCGTTATCGCCTGCGTGCAGCTCGTTCGGGTGGGTAACCGGCACCAGCTCCAGGCCCTGGCCGCTCGGCTTGAGCGCGCCGGCCGAGGTCTTGTTGGCCGAGACGAAGGTTTCCAGGCGGGTGGCGGTGATGGTGGTCTTCACCTCCTGCGCGCCTTGTGGGACGTCCTTGGAGAGGTTGGCCTCGGTGGTGCGGAAGCGCTTGACTTCGCCGTTCAGCTTGTAGCTGCCCATGACGTTGTTGCTGACCAGGGCCAGGCGGTAGGTGCCGTCCTTCGGCAGCTGCAGGTCGAGCGTGCTGCGCAGCTTGCCGAGCACCGCGCCTTGCGCCGCGCTGGTGGCGCCGTCCGGGTCGGTGACAGCCAGGCCGTCCAGGCGCAGCGGTACGTGGTCGAAGTCGAACAGGCCTTCCGAGATCGCGCCGTCGATGGCGACCCAGGCTTCCTTCTTCTCGACCAGGGTGGCGCTGGGCAGGATCCAGCCGCGGTGGGCGCTGGCGGACAGGGACAGGCCGGACAGCAGCAGGGCCAGGACGGTGTGCTTCAGGATACGGGTGTGCATGGGTGCTCCCTTTTTATTGGTTGTGCTTACTGGATCTGCACCGAGACGGCGCCGAGTTCTTCCTTGCCCGCGGCGTTCGCCGCCAGCTTGCCCTTGGCCGGCCAGGCGAAGGGCACCTTGACCAGTTCGCGGCCGCCCGCTTCGCGCGCCGCTTCGATGACCAGCTTGTAGTCGCCGGCCGGCAGCTTGTCGAGGCCATTGACGGCCGGACCGAAGGACAGGGTGTGGGTGCCCGCCGCGCGGGTGGCGCCGCTGACGCCGTCGATCGGCAGCTTGGCGTCGCGGCCGGCCTTGCGCCACCAGGTGCGCAGGTCCTTGACCCACTTCTCGCCGGCGTTGTCCTTCTTCTTCACGTCGTACAGCAAGGAAAGGTTGGAAGCGACAGTCTGGTCGGCCCGCTCGATCCACACCGCCACGTAAGGTTTGTGGTACTCGGCCACGTTCAGCTGCGGCAGTTCGAACTTCACGGACAAGTCGGCGGCCATGGCCCAGCCGGAGGCGAGCGGCAGGCTGAGTGCGAGCGTGTGGGACAGTTTCATCGGATAGCCTTCTATGAATGGTGGATAGTTGTAGTGAACGAATCAATGGACGAACAAGAGCGCGATCACGGCGGGCAGCACCATGCCGAAGCCGATCACCGGCCAGGTCGAAGGCCGGTTGGCCGCGTGGAATTTCAAGATCAGGAAACCGGTAATGCAGAACACCAGGCAGGCGATCGCGAAGATGTCGATGAACCAGCTCCACACCGCGCCCGTGTTGCGGCCCTTGTGCATGTCGTTGAGCCAGCTGATCCAGCCGCGGTCGGTCCGTTCGTATTCGGCGCTGCCGTCGGCGGCAATGCGCAGCCAGGCGTCGCCGCCCGGACGGGGCAGGGCGACATAGGCGTCTTCCTCGCTCCACTCGGCGCGCTTGCCGCGCACGTCGACCGGGAAGGCGCCATTGGCCCAGTCCGCCAGTTCGGCGGGAAGCGGGACTTCGGCATCGGCGTGTTCCGCCGCGTAGGCTTCGAGCTGGGCGCGCAGCGGCTCGGGGAGGGCGGCCTTCAGGCGGGTGACCTGCGGCTTGGCCTCGATCTGGGCCGCATGGTTCAGGGTGAAACCGGTGAAGCTAAATAGCAACATCGCCATCAGGCAAATTGCGGAACTGATCCAATGCCATTGATGTAATTGTTTTAACCAAACAGCGCGGCGTGCGCCGGGCAGGGCGGAAGGCGGTGGCGAGGCTTGCGGGGAAGGTCCGGTCGGGTGCATGCCGCAAATGATAACGATTATCATTTACCTGGTCAACAAGGCAATATCGATTTCTCTTCTTTCATAAATAATTTCTCTGGGTGCGGCCAGCCTTGCGTGAGCTGATGCGTTACAATGTCGCGGGCCACGCTGGCTGCCGATAGGCGGTTTGGGTACGCAAAAGCGTACACGTTGGCGGCCTGTATTACCGTCCTTCCCCCACAACTTGATGTAGTAAGTGCGATCCGCTAACCGGTCAGGCCGTGTCGCGGAAGGTTAGACTAACCCGCCCCATACTCGCGAAGCGCGAAGAAAGGTGAGCAACAAATGATGCAGCAATATAACGCGAACTCGTACCTGTTCGGCGGTAATGCGCCGTACGTGGAAGAGTTGTACGAGGCCTACCTGAACAACCCGGGTTCGGTGCCGGAAAACTGGCGCGCCTATTTCGACCAGATGCAGCACGTGCCTGCGGTCGACGGCTCCACCCGCCCCGACGTGGTTCACTCGTCGGTCGTCGCCTCGTTCGCGGAGCGCGCCAAGCAGGGCCCGATCCGTACCGTGACCGCCACGCCCGACGCCGAGATGGGCCGCAAGCGCGTCGCCGTCACCCAGTTGATCGCCGCCTACCGCTACCTCGGTTCGCGCTGGGCCAACCTGGACCCGCTGCAGCGCCAGGAACGTCCGCCCCTGCCGGAACTCGATCCGAGCTTCTACGGCTTCACCGACGCGGACCAGGACACCGTCTTCAACATCAGCAACACCTACTTTGGCCAGGAAACCGCCTCGCTGCGCGATATCCTGAACATGCTGCGCGACACCTACTGCCGTTCGATCGGCGCTGAGTTCATGTACATCAGCGACCCGGCGGAGAAGCGCTGGCTGCAGGAGCGCCTGGAGTCGATCCGCTCGACCCCGACCTTCAGCGCCGAAAAGAAAAAGCATATCCTCGAGCGACTGACCGCGGCCGAAGGCCTGGAACGCTACCTCCACACCAAGTACGTCGGCGCCAAGCGCTTCTCGCTGGAAGGCGGCGAATCCTTCATCGCCTCGATGGACGAACTGATCCAGCGCGCCGGTGAAAAAGGCGTGCAGGAAATCGTCATCGGCATGGCCCACCGCGGCCGCCTGAACGTGCTGGTCAACACCCTGGGCAAGAGCCCGGCCGACCTGTTCGAAGAATTCGAAGGCAAGCACGCCGACGACCTGCCGGCGGGCGACGTCAAATACCACCAGGGCTTCTCGAGCGATATCTCGACCCCGGGCGGCCCGGTCCACCTGTCGCTGGCTTTCAATCCATCGCACCTGGAAATCGTCAACCCGGTCGTCGAGGGTTCGGTCAAGGCGCGCATGGAACGCCGCGGTGACCGCAAGGGCAAGGAAGTGCTGCCGATCCTGGTGCACGGCGACGCCGCATTCGCCGGCCAGGGCGTGGTCATGGAAACCCTGAACCTGGCCCAGACCCGCGGCTACGGCACGGGCGGCACGGTCCACATCGTCATCAACAACCAGATCGGCTTCACCACCTCCGACCCGCGCGACGCGCGCTCGACCCTGTACTGCTCGGACGTCGTCAAGATGATCGAAGCGCCGGTCCTGCACGTGAACGCCGACGATCCGGAAGCCGTTGTCCTGGCGACCCAGATCGCCCTCGACTACCGCGTCGAATTCGGCAAGGACGTCGTGGTCGACATCATCTGCTACCGCAAGCTGGGCCACAACGAGCAGGACACCCCGGCCCTGACCCAGCCGCTGATGTACAAGAAGATCGCCAAGCATCCGGGCACCCGCAAGCTGTACGCGGAAAAACTGGCCGCGCAGGGCACCACCGGCGCCGACGAAGGCGACAAGCTGGTCTCGGCCTACCGCGACGCGATGGACGCCGGCAAGCACACCGTGGACCCGGTGCTGACCAACTTCAAGAACAAGTACGCCGTCGACTGGGCGCCGTTCCTGAACAAGAAGTGGACCGACGCCGCCGATACCGCCGTGCCGCTGACCGAGCTGAAGCGCCTGGCGCAACGCATCACCACCGTGCCGGAGAACTTCAAGCCGCACTCGCTGGTTGAAAAAGTGCTGGCCGACCGCGCCAACATGGGCAAGGGCGAGATGAACCTCGACTGGGGCATGGGTGAACACCTGGCCTACGCCTCGCTGCTGTCGTCGGGCTACGCCGTCCGCCTGTCGGGCCAGGACGCCGGCCGCGGCACCTTCGTGCACCGCCACGCCGTGCTGCACGACCAGAACCGCGAGCGCTGGGACCAGGGCATCTACCTGCCGCTGGCCAACGTCTCGGACAACCAGGCGCACTTCACCGTGATCGACTCGGTGCTGTCGGAAGAAGCGGTGCTCGGCTTCGAGTACGGCTACTCGACCGCCGAACCGAACACCCTGACCATCTGGGAAGCCCAGTTCGGCGACTTCGTCAACGGCGCCCAGGTCGTCATCGACCAGTTCATCGCCTCGGGCGAAGTGAAATGGGGCCGCGCATCCGGCCTGACCATGATGCTCCCGCACGGCTACGAAGGCCAGGGCCCGGAACACTCGTCGGCCCGTATCGAGCGCTTCCTGCAGCTGTGCGCCGACAACAACATGCAAGTGGTGCAGCCGACCACGGCCGCCCAGATCTTCCACCTGCTGCGCCGCCAGATGGTGCGCCAGTTCCGCAAGCCGCTGGTGATCTTCACGCCGAAGTCGCTGCTGCGTAACAAGGATGCGGGTTCGCCGCTGACCGACCTGGCCAAGGGCGGTTTCCAGACGGTGATCGGCGAAGTGGACGAGAAGATCGAAGCGTCGAAGGTCAAGCGCGTGATCGTTTGCTCGGGCAAGGTGTACTACGACCTGGTCAACACCCGCAAGGCGCGCAATGCCGGCGACGTGGCCATCGTCCGTATCGAGCAGATGTATCCGTTCCCGCACAAGTCGTTCGCCGCCGAACTGAAGAAGTTCAGCAACGCGACCGAAGTGGTGTGGGCGCAGGACGAGCCGCAGAACCAGGGTCCGTGGTTCCAGATCCAGCACAACATCTTCGAAAGCATGGAAGAGGGCCAGCGCCTGGCGTATGCCGGCCGCGCAGCCTCGGCGTCCCCGGCGGTCGGCTATGCCGACAAGCACGTGGCGCAGCAGAAGGAATTGCTGGAAACCGCGTTCGCGAAGTTGAAGGGCTTTATCCTGACCAAGTAATCACCACTGCCCCGGGTTCGCGCCCGGGGTCTTTGCACAGAATACATAACGGAGTTAAAACAACATGGCACAAATCGAAGTCAAGGTCCCCCAACTGTCGGAATCGGTTGCTGAAGCGACCCTCCTGTCCTGGCACAAGAAAGTCGGCGAATCCGTGTCGCGCGACGAGAACATGATCGACATCGAGACCGACAAGGTGGTCCTGGAACTGCCGGCCCCGAGCGCGGGCGTGATCACCCAGCTGATCAAGGCCGACGGCGCCACCGTCGTGTCGGGCGAAGTCATCGCGATCATCGACACCGAAGCCTCGGCACAGGTGAGCCCGCTGCAAGTGAGCGCCGTCCCGTCGGCAGCCCCGAATGCGCCGATCCAGCAGCCGGTCGCTGCCCCCGCAGCCGACCAGTCGAAGGCGGGCGTGGCCATGCCCGCCGCCGCCAAGATCCTGGCTGACAACAACATGAGCGCCGCCGGCATCGACGGCTCGGGCCGCGACGGCCGCGTGACCAAGGGCGACGCCCTGGCCGCTGTCGCCGGCAAGCCGGCCGCCGCCGCTGCACCGGCCCCGGCTGCGAAACCGGCCCTGGCGCAAGTCGCCGCACCAGCCCCGGCCAACCTGGGCGACCGTCCGGAAGAGCGCGTGCCGATGAGCCGCCTGCGCGCCCGTATCGCCGAGCGCCTGCTGCAATCGCAACAGACCAACGCCATCCTGACCACCTTCAACGAAGTGAACATGGCGCCGGTCATGGAACTGCGTAACAAGTACAAGGACAAGTTCGAGAAGGAACACGGCGTCAAGCTGGGCTTCATGTCCTTCTTCGTCAAGGCCGCCGTGGCGGCCCTGAAGAAGTACCCGATCCTGAACGCCTCGGTCGACGGCAACGACATCATCTACCACGGCTACTTCGACATCGGTATCGCTGTCGGTTCGCCGCGTGGCCTGGTGGTGCCGATCCTGCGCAACGCCGACCAGCTGTCGATCGCCGAGATCGAGAAGAAGATCGGTGAATTCGGCCAGAAAGCCAAGGACGGCAAGCTGACCCTGGACGACCTGAACGGCGGTACCTTCTCGATCTCGAACGGCGGCGTGTTCGGTTCGATGCTGTCGACCCCGATCATCAACCCGCCGCAGTCGGCGATCCTGGGCGTGCACGCGACCAAGGACCGCGCCGTGGTCGAGAACGGCCAGATCGTGGTGCGTCCGATGAACTACCTGGCGATGTCCTACGACCACCGCATCATCGACGGCCGCGAAGCCGTGCTGGGCCTGGTGGCCATGAAGGACGCGCTGGAAGATCCGGCCCGCCTGCTGCTGGACCTGTAATCGGTACGGGACGCGAGGTCCGCGCGCCGTCTGGACGCTGTTTGGAGAACGACATGAACCTGTCTGACGAAATCAAACGGCTGCACGAGCTGCACCAGGCCGGCGCGCTGACCGACGCCGAATTCGAGCAGGCCAAGGCCAGGGTGCTGTCGGCCCAGTCCACCGTGAACCTGAACAAGGGAAACGGCGCGCTGTCCGACGAGCTGAGCAGCCTGCGCCGCTCGCGCGCCGACCGCTGGCTGGGCGGCGTGTGCGGCGGCCTGGCGCTGGCCTCGGGCGTGGACTCCTGGGTCTGGCGCCTGGTGTTCGTGCTGTTCGCCATCACCTTCGGATTCGGCGCCGTGGTCTACCTGCTGTTGTGGATTTTTGTTCCCGAAGAATAAACAGTTCGATCCAGGACGTCTCCGACGTCGTCAGCTTTTGAACGTCATCCCCGCGAAGGCGGGGACCCAAGTTCGTCGTGCTTCCACTGGCGTGACGCGCCGACACTGAGCGCGCAAACTTGGGCCCCGCCTGCGCGGGGGTGACGGCTTGAAGCCGCGGGCCATAGGGCGCGGATCGAACCAACAAGGATAAATAAATGAGCGATAAACAATTTGACGTCGTCGTGATCGGCGGCGGTCCTGGCGGCTACGTGGCTGCCATCCGTGCAGCGCAACTGGGCTTCAAGGTGGCCTGCATCGACGAATGGAGCAACGCGGCCGGCAAGCCGGCGCCGGGCGGCACCTGCACCAACGTCGGCTGCATCCCGTCGAAGGCGCTGCTGCAATCCTCGGAAAACTACGAGCACGCCAGCCACGGCTTCGCCGAGCACGGCATCAAGGTCTCGGGCCTGGAAATCGACCTGGCCCAGATGCTCAAGCGTAAGGACGGCGTCGTCAAGCAGAACAACGACGGCATCCTCTACCTGTTCAAGAAGAACAAGGTCACCTTCTTCCACGGCCGCGGCGCCTTCGCCGGCAAGGGCGAAGGCGGCTACACGATCAACGTCACCGGTCCGAGCACCGAAACCCTGACGGCCAAGAACGTCATCGTCGCCACCGGCTCGAACGCCCGCGAACTGCCGGGCGCGGCCTTCGACGAGAAGCTGATCCTGTCGAACACCGGCGCACTGGCGATCGGCGCCGTCCCGGCCAAGCTGGGCGTCATCGGCGCCGGCGTCATCGGCCTGGAAATGGGCAGCGTGTGGCGCCGCCTGGGCGCGGAAGTCACCGTGCTCGAAGGCCTGCCGACCTTCCTGGGCGCGGTCGACGAGCAGATCGCCAAGGAAGCGCACAAGCTGTTCACCAAGCAGGGCCTGAAGATCAACCTGGGCTGCAAGATCGGCGCGATCACGAAGGGCGACAACAGCGTCACCGTGGAGTACGCCGACAACACCGGCGCCGCGCAGACCGCGACCTTCGATCGCCTGATCATCTCGATCGGCCGCGTGCCGAACACCATCGGCCTCGGCATCGAGACCGTCGGCCTGCAGCTGGACGAGCGCGGCTTCGTGGTCGTGGACGACGAATGCCGTACCAGCCTGCCGGGCGTGTGGGCGGTGGGCGACGTGGTGCGCGGCCCGATGCTGGCGCACAAGGCCGAGGAAGAGGGCGTCGCGGTTGCCGAGCGCATCGCCGGCCAGCACGGCCACGTCAACTTCAACACCATCCCATGGGTCATCTACACCTCGCCGGAAATCGCGTGGGTGGGCCGCACCGAGCAGCAGCTGAAAGCCGACGGCGTGGCCTACAAGGCCGGCACCTTCCCGTTCATGGCCAACGGCCGTGCGCGCGCGCTGGGCGACACCTCGGGCATGGTCAAGTTCCTGGCCGACGCCACCACCGATGAAATCCTGGGCGTGCACATCGTCGGCCCGATGGCCTCGGAGCTGATCTCGGAAGCCGTGGTCGCGATGGAGTTCAAGGCCTCGTCGGAAGACATCGCCCGCATCTGCCACGCGCACCCGTCGCTGTCGGAAGCGACCAAGGAAGCGGCGCTGGCGGTGGACAAGCGTTCGCTGAACTTCTAAGCACAGAGGGGATCGTCCCTGTAGGGTGGGCGGGTCTCCCGCCCACGCGTTCAACCGGCGTGTGCCTGGCCGAACGACGGGCCTCGCCAACGTGGGTTGAACGCGTGGGCGGGGAATCCGCCCACCCTACGTTTTATATTGCCTCATCATGAACGTCCAAGAGTACTACCAGCACGCGCTGACCGAGCGCGGCTTCCAATCCGATCCGGCCCAGCAGGCCGCGGTCGACCGCCTGCAGCAGGCGTACGACGACTGGGTCCACTACAAGGCCCAGCGGTCGTCCGCTTTCAAGCGCCTCATCAACCGTCCCGACGTGCCCAAGGGCGTGTACATGTGGGGTGGGGTGGGACGCGGCAAGTCCTTCCTGATGGACTCCTTCTACTCGGTGGTGCCGGTGGTGCGCAAGACGCGCCTGCACTTCCACGAGTTCATGCGCTCGGTGCACCACCAGCTCGACCAGCTCAAGGGCGTGGCCGACCCGCTCGACGAAGTGGCCAAGCGCGTGGCGCGCAAGTACCGCCTGATCTGCTTCGACGAGTTCCACGTCTCGGACATCGCCGACGCGATGATCCTGTATAACCTGCTCAAGGCCTTGTTCGACAACGGCGTGAGCTTCGTGATGACCTCGAACTACGAGCCGTCGACCCTGTACCCGGACGGCCTGCACCGCGACCGCATGCTGCCGACCATCGCGCTGCTCAAGGACAAGCTCGACATCCTCAACGTCGACGCCGGCAACGACTACCGCAAGCGCGCGCTGGAGCAGGTCGAGGCCTATTACACGCCGCTCAACGCCGCATCCGACCACCTGCTCCGCGAAGCCTTCAGCAAGATCGCCGACACCGCCGAAGACCCGCACCCCGTGGTGCGCATCGAGAACCGCGAGATCCGCCCGCTGCGCCGCGCGGGCGGCGTGATCTGGTTCGATTTCGCCACCCTGTGCGGCGGCCCGCGCTCGCAGAACGACTACCTGGAACTGGCCAGCCAGTTCCACACCGTGATCCTGTCAGGCATCCCCGCGATGTCGGCCGGCCAGGCCTCGGAAGCGCGCCGCTTCACCTGGCTGATCGACGTGTTCTACGACCACAAGGTCAAGCTGATCATGTCGGCCGCCGTCGAACCGGAAGAGCTCTACACCCAAGGGCAGCTGGCGAATGAATTCCACCGGACGGTATCGCGTATCATCGAAATGCAATCGCGCGAGTACATGCTTGCCGAGCGGCGCGGCGCGGCCGACGCCATCGCGTGATCGAAAGGACATCCATGCACCCACCATTTGCCGTACGCCTGCTCGGCGCCGCCTTCCTGGCGGGCCTGCTGGGCGCCTGCGCCACCACCGACACCACGCCGATGGCCGTGCCGACCGAACCGACGACCTCCATCGCGCAGGCCGACGAGCGCCTCGCCGCCGTGGCCAAGGAACGCGCCGCGATCGAGGCGCGCTACGCCGAACGCGAAGCGCTCTGCTACGAGAAATTCTTCGTGAACAACTGCCTGGACGAAGCCCAGGAACGGCGCCGCGCGGCCCTGTCGGCGCAGCGCGCGATCGAGATCGAGGCCGAGCGCTTCAAGCGCCGGCTGAAGGTCGAGGAACGCGACCGCGAGATCGCCAAGGCCGAAGCCGAGTACCAGGCCGAGGAAGCCGCCCTGGCCGCCCAGCCGCCGGCGCCTCCGCGCGAGACTCCCGCCCTGCCTGCGCCGCGCCCGCGTCCGGCGGCGTCGCGCCAGAAGCAGCGTGGCGCCGAAGCGGGGCAGGAACGCCTGAGCGAAGCGGAACGCGCGGCGAACGTGAAGGCCTTCGAGGAGCGCAAGCGCAAGTCGGAAGAGCGCCAGGCGGAAGTGGCCAAGCGGACGGCGGAGCGTGACGAGAAGGCGAAGCGGCGCGCGGAGGAAGAAGCCAAGGCCAAGGCCGATGCGGCGACGGCTGTTGGCAAGTGATGCGATAGTGGTACGCTAGGAAACTTGGCTTCCCGCCTACGCGGGAATGACGTGCCGAGTGCGCAGTGAGCCGACGCTGAACCGATCCGCGACCTCAAAACCGTCATCCCCGCGAAGGCGGGGACCCAAGTTTGCAAGCACAGAGTCAGCCCTTCAAACCACCTTCCGCACCTGCATCCCCATCCCGTCCTGCGCCTGCTTCACCAGCTTCACGATCGCCATCGTGCAGTTCCCGCCCTTGCCCTGCGAGCGCTCCGCCGCCTTGTCGATCAGCATCTCCGACGCCTGCCGCGGCGTCGCCTTGGCCGTCACCGCCGCCAGTTCGGCATCGGTGAAGAAATGCCACAAACCATCCGAGCACAGCAGGAATCCGTCGCCTGCCGCCAGCCCGCTGTGGCTGCCGATCGTGACGAAAGGCTCCTTGCGCGCGTTGCCCAGCACGTTCAGCAGCAGCTTGGACTTGCGGTGATTCCTGGCCGCGTCCTCGGGCAGGCGGTCGGCGACCAGGTGGTCGACATAGGCCGCGTCGCTGGTACGCGCCGCGCACTTGCCGTCCTGGAAACGGTAGAGGCGCGAATCGCCCACGTGGGCCCAGACGGCCTCGCCGTGAGGCGTCAATACCAGGCCGACGAAGCTGGCGTGGATCTCGGTCTTGGCCGCCACCGCGTTCATCTTGATGACCAGGTGGGACTCGCTGACGATGTCCTGAAGCAGCTGCCCGAGCCGTTCCAGGCTGGGATGGTCGCCCGGCTTGAACTCGTCGAACACCTGGCGCGCCGTATGCAGCACCTGCTCGGCCCCGGCCGAGCTGGCGATCCCGTCGGACAGCACCGCCAGCACGTAGCCGGGCGCACGCGCGCCGGTCATGAGGGCAGTGCGGTCGTTCTGCTGCGGGCGGTTCCCGATGTGTTGCGCGGTCCCCGCTTCGATCTTGTATGAAGTCATGAATTCGTGTTTTCCGTAGCGCCTACGCCAATCTTTGTTGGCGGCAACCTCAGCGTAGATTAAACTATGCACTGAGAAGCCCAAATGTTGCAAGCCGTAAAGGCTGAGCGACACACTGCACCGCCTTCAGCGGTCCGCTTTCCCGCAACGCATAACACCAGAACTGCTTGGAACAGACATCATGATCGACGTTCAGGATATCCAGCGCCGCATTATCGAACTCGACGTGGAACACCGCGACCTCGACGCTGTCATTTCCATGCTGACGGCGGACGGTCATGCCGACCAGTTACAGCTGCGACGCCTGAAAAAGCGCAAACTGCAGCTCAAAGACCATATTACGCTGCTGAAGATGCAGCTGGTGCCCGATATCCCGGCCTGAGGCGCCTCGCGCCCGGCCACACCGAACCCATTATTTTGACCGATCATCTCCCTGTTTCCGGCTCCGATCAAGCGCCGGCCGATGCCCCATTGCAGGGGGCTCCGGGCGTCGCTACGCCGGGCGTAGCGACGCCGGCCGGCGTGCCGGCGGCCATCGACGCGCCGGCCGGCAAGTACGACGCCGAGCTCGACCGCCTGTTCGGTGCGGGCGGCCCGCTTGCGCCCGCCGTCGGCACCTTCAAGCCGCGCCAGTCGCAGACCGAGATGGCCAAGGCCATCGCCCAGGCGATCGCCGACCAGCAGGTGCTCATGGCCGAGGCCGGCACCGGCACGGGCAAGACCTTCGCCTACCTGGTCCCGGCCCTGCTGTGGGGCGGCAAGACCATCATCTCCACCGGCACCAAGAACCTGCAGGACCAGTTGTTCCTTCGCGACATCCCGACCGTGCGCGCCGCCCTGCGGGCGCCGGTCTCGGTGGCCCTGCTCAAGGGCCGCTCCAACTATGTCTGCCATTACAACCTGGAGCGCACGCTGCAGAACGGCCGCCTGACCTCGCGCGACGACGTCAGCCACCTGCGCGAGATCTCGCGCTTCATGAAGATGACCAGTTCGGGCGACAAGGCCGAGCTGGCCAAGGTGCCGGAGAACGCCACCATCTGGAACCTGGTCACCTCGACCCGCGACAACTGCGTGGGCGCCGAGTGCCAGTACTACCAGGACTGCTTCGTCATGAAGGCGCGCCGCGAAGCCCAGCAGGCAGACGTGGTGGTGGTCAACCACCACCTGTTCTTCGCGGACGTGGCCCTGAAGGACACCGGCGTGGCCGAGCTGCTGCCGTCCGCCAACACCGTGATCTTCGACGAGGCGCATCAGCTGCCCGATACCGCGACCCTGTTCTTCGGCCAGTCGGTCTCGACCTCCCAGGTTCTGGAACTGTGCCGCGACGTGCTGGCCGAAGGCCTGGCCCATGCGCGCGGCGGTCCGGACTGGGCCAAGGTCGTCACCGTGGTCGAGAAAGCCGCGCGCGACCTGCGCCTGGCCTTCGGCGGCGACAGCAACATGCGCCTGTCGCTGCCCCAGATCCTGCCGACCTCGCAATTCTTCCCCGCTCTCGATGCGCTCAAGGAAGAGCTGTCCGGCATGATCACCGTGCTGGAAGAGAACGCCGCGCGCGCCGAGACGCTCGAAGCCTGCCGCGTGCGCGCGCTCGAGCTGGCCGCGGCCTACGAGGCCTGGAAGCCGGACGCCAAGGCCGCCGCCGCCGAGCAATGCGTGCTGTGGGCCGAGGCCTTCTCGTCCTCGCTGCAATTGCACAAGACGCCGCTGTCGATCGCGCCGATCTTTTCCAGCCAGCGCGAGGGTACCCCGCGCAGCTGGATTTTTACCTCAGCGACCTTGGCGGTGAAGAACGACTTCCGCCACTTCTCCGACCAGCTGGGCCTGACGGGCGAGCCGGCCAAGACCTGGCCCAGCCCCTTCGACTACGGCGACCAGGGTCTCCTGTACGTGCCGACCGGCCTGCCGGAACCGAATTCGATGGGCTATACCGACGCCGTGGTCGATTGCGCGCTGCCGGTGATCGAAGCGGCGGGCGGGCGCACTTTCTTCCTGTGCACGACGATCCGGGCGGTCAACCGCGTGGCCGAGCGCCTGCGCGCCGAGTTCGCCGAGCGTGGCCTGGATTTCCCGCTCTTCGTACAGGGCGAGCGCGGCCGCACCGAACTGCTGGACTCCTTCCGCAATGCCGGCAATGCCGTGCTGGTGGGCAGCCAGAGCTTCTGGGAAGGCGTGGACGTGCGCGGCGATGCGCTGTCCCTGGTCATCATCGACAAGCTGCCCTTCGCGCCGCCGGACGATCCGGTGCTGGCCGCGCGCATCGAGGTGATGGAAAAGCAGGGCATGAACGGCTTCATGCACCACCAGCTGCCGGAAGCGATCATCACCCTCAAGCAGGGCGCCGGCCGCCTGATCCGCGACGTCGAGGACCGGGGCGTGCTGATGATCTGCGACCCGCGCCTGATCACCAAGCCGTATGGGCGGCGTATCTGGCAGAGTTTGCCGCCGTTCCGAAGGACCAGGGTGCAGGCGGATGTGATTGGGTTCTTCCAGCCGGGGACGGCGGAGGCTGTGGAAGGCGGCGAGGCTGCATGAGGCGCCGCCTCTCTTCTTCCACCAGCAGTAAGGGCGTCACCCCGGCGAAGGCCGGGGCCCAGGTTCGTCGCGCAGTCGTGACGCACGCGAAACCGAGGTTCCGGCCTTCGCCGGAACGACGTGCCGATGCTGCGGGACTGCGTATTCACCCAGCGTCCCGCCGCATGCCGATCACGGCGTAATCACCACCTTGCCCACCACCTTGCGCCCCGCCATGTCATTCAGCGCCTGCGCCGTCTGCTCCAGCGCATAGCGCCGCGACACCAGCGGACGCAGCTTGCCCTCCGCCATCCAGTCCATCAGCCGCCGCATGGCCGCCGCGTGCGCGGCAGGCTCCTTGCGCGTGAAGTCGCCCCAGAACACGCCCACCACCGAGGCGCCTTTCAGCAGCATCAGATTCCACGGCAGGCGCGGAATCTCGCCCGCCGCGAAGCCGACCACCAGGTGGCGGCCGCGCCAGGCGATCGAGCGCAGCGCCGGTTCGCTGTAGCGTCCGCCGACCGGGTCGTAAACCACGTCCGGCCCCCGTCCGCCTGTCGCCGCCTTGATCGCTTCGCGCAAGTCTTCGCGTTCGTAGTTGATCAGCGTGTCCGCGCCGTGGTCCTTGCACACCGCCAGCTTTTCGTCGCTGGACGCGGCCGCGATCACGCGCGCGCCCAGCGCCTTGCCGATCTCGATCGCGGCCAGGCCGACGCCGCCCGCCGCGCCCAGCACCAGCATGGTCTCGCCGGGCTGGAGCGCCCCGCGGTCGGCCACCGCGTGGTACGACGTCCCGTAGGTGAGGGTGATCGCGGCGGCGGTGTCGAAGTCCATGCCGTCCGGCACCGGCAACAGGGAATCGAGCGGCGCCAGCGCCTGCTCGGCGAAGGCGCCGGTGCGGGTGAAGCCGATCACCGCCTGCCCGGGCGCGTAGGCGGTGACGCCCGGCCCGACGCTGCGCACCACGCCCGCGAACTCATTGCCCGGTGTGAAGGGCAGCTCAGGGCGGTACTGGTACTTGCCCTGTACCGTCAGCACGTCCGGGAAGTTCACACCGGCCGCCTTGACGTCGACCACGACTTCACCGGGACCGGGCGCCAGGTCGGGCAGATCGGCCACCTCCAGGCTTTCCGGCGGTCCCCAATCCTTGCAGCGTACGGCTTTCATGCTTCCTCCTGTATTGATGTCGGTTCGCATTATGCCCGAAGGAAAGTACAGGCATGATCCATGCCACCGCCTGTCACCATTGTGCGCACGCAAAGTGGGGCAGGTGGGGCGCGCTAGAGTCGAAGCAGGCAGGCGCCCCAGTCCTGCGCCTGGGAACCGGAGAAGGGAATGACAATCCGTTACGGTTGTTTCTTCAGTTATGCCCACGGCAAGCACGAACTCATGAAGCGTTTCAAGTCGGCCCTGGCCGACGCGCTGCGCTGCTACCTCGAACCCTACTTCGACAACGAAGACGAACTGTTTATCGACACCGAACAACTCGGGGGTGGCGACGACCTCGACCGCAAGATCGCGCGTGCCATGTGCGAGAGCGTCTGCATGATCCTGATCTACACCCCCAAGTACGAGGCCCATGCCTACACGCGGCGCGAGTACGCGGCCATGCGCCTGCTGGAGCGGGAGCGCGCCACCTGGTACGACCTGCCCAGCCACCTGATCATCCCGGTCATCATGACGCGCCATCCGGACAGCCTGCCGCGCCAGATCACCGAGAGCAGCCTGTACGTCGACTTCTCCCATTTCACCATGGCCACGGCCGATCTCAAGTCGAACCCGGATTTTCTTCCGGACATAGACAAGATGGTCAAGCGGATCGCAACCCACTACGCGTGCCAAAAAAAGCATACGCCGCCCAGCCACGACTGCAACCATTTCGTGCTCCCTGATGTCCCACCCGAGTGGCGCGATCTTCCAGACCTGACTTTTCCAAAATAATGAGGAGCCATATGGAACACAACCGCATTCCGCTGCCGCCGCTGGACACAGCGGGCGAGGTGACGACCTTCTATGCCTACGAGGGCGGCGCCGCGCGCAACGCGATGCTGTCGGCGCTCGCCCAGTGCCTGGCGGGCGCGCGGGCCGGCGCCTTCGAGGGGAAGGCCGCCGGTGCACCGGTCCTGGTCATCGACTGGGACCTCGATGCCCCGGCCCTGCACCGGCATTTCGACCTGGCGCCCGCCGCCGGGAGCCTGGAAGCCGAACCTGACGCGGGTATCGACGCCGACGCCGGCGCCGACTACGAGGCCGACTACGAGGCCGACTACGAGGCCGGGGCGCAAGCCGGGCCGGCGCCGCGCGCCCGTTCAGGGCTGATCGAATTCTTCGAAGCCTGCAGCATGCAGCTGCGGCAATTGCGGCGCGAGCCGGCGCAGCGAAGCGGAGCGGAAAGCGGAGCAAAAAGCGGTGCGGCAAGCGACGAGACGCTGGCCGAACGCGTTCTCGATGCGGTCGACTGGCGCGCGCATATCGAGCGTGCGGACGGCCGGCGCCCCCTGTACCTGATGCGCGCCGGCCGTTTCGACGGCAGCTATGCCGAGCGCAGCGGGCGCTTCGACTGGGAAGCCCTGTTCGACGCCTGTCCCGCGCTGTTCCGGCGCTTCGGCGCGCGCATGGCGCGCCACTTCTCGCACGTACTGGTCGCCAGCCGCCCCGGGCGTTCGCCCGCGGTGAGCGTGTGCACCACCTTGCTGGCGGACCGCCTGGTCGGCCTGTTCACGCCGGCCCCGGGCAGCGTGGAAGGCTTCGAAGGCGTGGTGAGGCGGGCCATCGCGTACCGTTGCAGCCACGAGGACGAACAGCGGCCGCTGATGGTGTATCCACTCGCCTGCGCGCCCGACGGCGCGCGCAGCGATCCGCACCAGCGCTGGCGGCGCGGCGACGCACGCCTGGGCGCTCCCGGCTACCAGCCGCGCATCGAAGTCCTGCTGCGCGCCTGCTACGGCTGGCCGCGCGTCAACCTCGACAGCTACTTCGACGAACTCCAGCTGCCGCTGGCCGACGCCATGTCGACCGCGGGACCGGGCACCGACCGGCGCGCCCTGGCGCGCATCGCCGGCGTGCTGGCCGAGTGGGTGGCGCCGGGGCGCTTCCCCTGGCAGTCGCTCGACGAGATCCGGCTGCGCGCCGCCGTGGCGCGGGCGCGCACCGCGGCCTTCAACGACGATCCTGGCGTCGAGCCCGCCGACCCGGACGCCAGCGCCGGCATGCGCGACCTAACCGACGGGCTGGCCCGGCTGGGAGCCCTGTGCCGGCGCGACGCCCGCTACGACGAAGCGCGCGCCTGCCTCGAAGAATGCCTGGCCTTGCGCGAGCGCGCCTTCGGAGACGACCACGCATCCCTGCGCGCCGCGCGTGCCTGCGTCGCCGAACTGCTGCTCGACACCGGCGTGCTGCACGAGGCGCGCCGCCAGTACGAGCTGCTGATCCAGTCCTGCGCGCGCAGCGCCGGCGCCGACGACCCCGAGACCCTTTGCGCACGTTCGCGCCTGGCGCGCGTGCTGGCCTGCCTGGGCGAGGCCGAGCGCGCGCTGGCGCTGCACGAGCAGGTGGTGGCCGCCTGCGAGCGGGCCCTGGGAGACGAGCACCCGGCGACGCTGGACAGCCTCGAAGACCTGGCCATCAGCCTTGCGCAGCAGCACGAGGCCGGACGCGCCCGCATCGTCTGCGAACGGGTGCTGGACGCACGCCGCCGCCAGCTCGGCGCCGAGCACGAGGACACGCTGCGCTGCGGACAGCGTTTGGCCCAGCTGCTCGGCGAAATGGGCGAACTCGGCAATGCCCGGCGCCTGCTGGAGGCCGTGCTGCGCGCCCGCGAGCGCCATGACGGCGCGGACGCCGCCGGCACCCTGGCCGCCCGCGAGGCCCTGGCCGAGATCCTGGCCGCCCAGGGCGACCTGGCGGCCGTGCGCAGCATCCAGGAATCGCTGGCGCGCACGCGCGAGCGCCATCTGGGCGCCGGGCACCCCGAGACCCTCGACATGCAGCTGCGGCTGGCCTCGACCCTTGGCCAGCAGGGCGAGACCGAAGCGGCGCGGCGCTTGCGCGAGCAGGTCGCCGAACTGCGCCGGCACCTGGAGCAGGCCGAAGGAGGCGGCCTGGCGGGCGCCGACGCCGCGGGGCGGCACGGGCCGGGGCACAGCATGGCACGGGAGAGGAAGACAGGGGAGGGCGTGCCGGTGTCGGACAGCCTGGGGCACAAGCTGGCCCAGCTGCAGAACCTGATCGACAGCCGCAGTCCGCGCGAAGCGCGCCTGCTGGCGGACAGCTTGCGCCACGCCGTGCTGAAGCCCAGCGTGGCCGACCCGCTGCGCAGGCGGGGCGCCGCCATGATCAAGCAGGTCTACCTGCAGGATGGCGACAAGGATGCGCTGCTGTCCTTCACCCAGGACGAAGTCTCGTCGCTCGAGGGGGCGCTGATCGAAGCGGCGCGCGACAACCCGCTGCCCCTGCGCTAACGGCGAACGGGCTCGCAGCGCGATCGTGCCCGAACGCGGCATCCGGGCGGCATGGCGGAACATGCGGTGAGCGGCTTGGCAAGCGAGCGGGTGAGTGAGCCGGTGCGCAAATTGGTGAGTAAGCGAGCTGGCCCGTGTCGCTATACTGTCGCACCATGGACAACTTCTCCCTACGCGGGCGCGGACCGGCCGCTCTTGGTCTGGACCGCCGCCTGGGCGGCGCCCTGGCCACGTTCCTGGTCCATGCGGCCCTGATCCTGGTCTGGCAAATGACGCGCACGCTGCCGCCGCAGCAGCAGGAAGGGGCGAGCATCGCGGTGCAGTGGATCCAGGCGCAGCTCGCCGCGCCGCGCGATCAGGCGGCATCCTCCGCGCAAGCCGAGGATGCACGCGGCCTCCCGCACGCCGGTAAGCTAGGCATGCGCTCCCGTCCGGCGCCGGATCGCTCCTCCACGCCTGGACCGCAGGCGATTTCATCGGCCGCTCCCGCTGCCGGCCCTTCGGTGCCGGCATCAAAGGCCGCGGCTTCTGCGGAGCCGTCGGCGCCCGCGCCAGCCACGGCGCCCGCAGCGCAGGCGCCGGCTTCGCCGCTGGCCGAATCGATCATGGACAGCGCGCGACGCAGCATCGGCAGCATCGACCGCGAGCTGCGCAAGCAGAACCGGCCTCTCATCATCGCGCCGCCGGACAGTCCGCAGATCCGCCTGCGCAAAGGCATGGAACACGCGCACGCCATGGCGCCGCCGCGCCTGTGGGAAGCGCCCAAGGTCGAGGAACTGGTGAACAACACGGGCGATGGCGCGCGCCGCACACGCGTCATCAGCGGCAACGGTACCTACTGCATCACCGAACGCGCGCCTACCACCAGCATCGACATGATCGAAAAGCACGGCAAGATCAGGCTCACCAATTGCCCCGAACATGAAGAACCGGCCAAGCGGCAGGAGTGGCGCACGGCGCGCGACTAGGCGGAGCAGGGCGATGCGGCAGCGGCGGAGAGCGTGCGGTCCATCTGCATGCTTGCCGTGAAAGCGCCCAGGCCCCGCCATCGCGCCAGACAGGCATACGCGCCTTACATAAAATGCTGCGACAGCCTTGTCGCCGGGAATATCGGCGGCAGCTAGTGCGGGCGTATCACTTAGAATCAAGAACGGCTGGCGACACGGCCGCTTCCACAAACAGGGATAAGAAAACCGACACATGGACCAGCCTGGCCGCCTCCACGCATTCGACAACCTACGCGCCGTGATGATGTGGCTCGGCATTTTGCTGCACGTCGCCATTAACCACACCACCGGTCCGTCGCCGCTGCCGTGGCGCGATGCGCAGACCTCGCCCATCGCCGACCTGATCCTCATTTTCATCCACGCTTTCCGCATGCCGGTGTTCTTCATCCTGGCCGGATTCTTCGTCGCCTTGCTCGTCGCGCGGCGTGGGCCGCGCGCGATGCTGAAGCACCGCATGCGGCGGCTGGCGCTGCCGTTCGCGATCTTCTGGCCGGTGCTCATCGTCTGCACCACGGTATTGATGCTCGTGTACGTGCATATCATGGCGCGCGGCACGGTGGGCATCGACATTTCGCTGCTGGCGAAGAAAAGCGTCGGCGCATCGCCGTTCAACACGATGCACATGTGGTTCCTGTATTACCTGATCTGGTTCTGCGCCCTTACCGCCGTGCTGGCGCCAGCCTGGGCCGCGCTGCCGGCACGGGTGCACCATGCGGTCGATGCGGCCTTCCGCGTGCTCGCCACGCGCTGGTGGGGCGTGCTTGTCCTGACCGTGCCGCTGGCGATCATCGGTTCGTTCTACCGTGCCGGCATGCTGGCGTCGAGCGGCTCGTTCATTCCGCAGTTGCCCGAGATCGTGCACAACGGCCTGTTCTTCGTCGTCGGACTGCTTTCGCACCGTCACCAGGATGTGCTGTTCCCGCTTCTCGTGAAGACCTGCTGGCAAAAGACGCTTGCCGGCCTGGCGGTCTTTGCCGCCGTCGTCTGGGCCTTCGTCGCATTCACCAGCGATCCCTTGGGCATTCCCCATATCGAAGCGCTCATCGCCTGCCTCTATAACCTGACCAGCTGGCTGTGGAGCTTCGCCCTGATCGGCCTGTTCCTGCGCTACCTGCCGAGCCAGAACCGCGTGCTGCGCTATATCTCGGAAAGTTCTTACTGGGTTTTCCTGGTGCATATGCTGGGCACGATCGGCTTCGGCGCCATGGTCTACAGCCTGCCGCTCGGCGCGATGTCCAAGATGCTGCTGAACGTCGTCGCGACGACCGCCGTTTGCCTGCTTACTTACCAGCTGCTGGTGCGCCACACCATCATCGGGGTGCTGCTCAATGGAAGCCGCAAGCCGAAGGGCGCCCAGGTCGTGGCGCCGCTGTCGGCCGGGAACGCGTGATCGGACAGCCGGGGAGCGCGGCGCAGTCCGCGCCCGGCGTTCCCAGGGCGTCTTACGGGAAGTGCTCGGCGTCGGGAGGCGGCACGACCCAGGCATGCTTGCGCCCCTCGTAGACCGAGACGTTCGGCGCGGGAAAGCCTGGATCGGCGAAGGCGCCGACCGGGATCGTCAGGTAGGCTTCCAGCCCCTCGGCGGCGTAGTAGACGGTGGCCCCGCAGTGCGGGCAGAAGTGAAAGGTCGCGCGCGAGCCTTCGTCGCCGACGCGCACGAAGGCCGTCGACTGGCCCGCGACCGTGACGTTCTCGCGCGGGAATCTGGCCTGCTCGGCGAAGGGACCTCCGGTGCGGCGCTGGCAGGCCAGGCAGTGGCAGATCGAGATGCGCACAGGATCGCCCTCGACCCGTGCCGACAGCTGGCCGCAACTGCAAGAGGCAAGTCGGGTGGACATATTCGCTCCAGGAGAGGTGAACCGGTGCGGCCATCATACCGCCACAGCTACCGCAGCGGCACTGTCTGGCGTGTGCCCTCACTCCAGACGGATCGCCATGTCGAAGATCCAGGTGCGGCGAATCTCGATCACGTCGTATTGGCGCGCCAGCGCGGGCGGGAAGGCGCCATAGGGCGCCTGGCTGGCCACCACCTTGCGGATCAGCTCGTCGATGGCGGACACGCCGCTCGATACCACGAAGGTGATTTTCTCGACCGAGCCGTCGGCGCGCACGGCGACCGTCACGACCGGGCGGGCATGCGCCTGCTTCACCGCGTCGCGCACCATGTCGAAGGTCATGTTCATCTCGATCTTGCGGCTCATGGCGGCCGCGTACTGGACCAGATCCGCATTCGGGTCGGCGCGGCCGAACATCCAGCCGCGGCGCAAACTGCTTGCAGCCGGCAGGGGCGGGCCGGCAGGGGACGCCGGCGCGGCATTGCGCTGCGCGGCTTCCTCGGCCAGCTGCTTGCCGATCGCGCGCAGGCGCTCCTCGCGCTTCGCCTCCTGCTCGGCCCTCTCGCGCTGCGCCAGTTCCTGGCGTGCGCTTTCTTGCCGGGCAGCGTCCTGCCGGGCGGCTTCTTGTCTCGGGGCTTCCTTCCTCGCGGCTTCCTGATTGGCGCTTTCCTGCCGCGCGGCTTCATTCAGTGCAGCTTCCCGCCGTGCGGCTTCCTGCCGGGTAGCTTCTTGCCGTGCAGCTTCATGTTTCACCGCTTCTTGCCTGGCGACTTCCTGTTTCGCGGCTTCCTGGCGCGCCGTTTCCTGCTTCGCAGCTTCCTGTTTTGCGGCTTCCTGCCGCGCCGCCGCTAGTCGGCTCTGCTGCTCCCGCTGCGCGGCGAGCTCCGCCTGCCGCATCTGTTCCTGCCGCGCGGCGTCCCTGCGCGCGACCTCCTGCCGGTCGGCTTCCCGTTGCGCCAGCCTGGCCTGCTCCTGCCGCAGGGCTTCCTTACGCGCCGCCTCCTGACGGGCGGCCTCGGCCTGTGCCAGCTCCTGCCGAGCCTGCTCGTCTTTCCTTGCCTGTTCCTCTCGCTGCGCCTCCCGCCGCAGGGTCTCCTGCCGGGCGAGTTCCTGGCCTTCGGCGTCCTTCCTTGCCGCTTCCAGTTGTGCCAGCCTTGCCTGCTCTTGCCGGACGGCTTCGGCACGCGCGGCCTCCCGCTGCGCTGCCTCGTTCCGTTCGCGTTCCTGCCTCACGATGTCCAGGTGCTCGCTCTCCTTGCGTGCCGCTTCCGCGCGTTCAAGTTGCAGCCGCGCCGCCTCCTGCAGCGCCGCTGTCTGCCTGGCCGCCTCCGCCAGTTCCGCTTGCCGCGAGCGTTCGGCAGCCTGCTCGGCCGTCTTGCGCTGCGTATCCTGTTCGGGGCGCGGCGGTGCAGGCTCCGCCGGAATGCCAAGCGGTTCGGCGGGAAGCGTGGCCGGCTCCGGAATCGCGACGAAACTCTCCTCGGCGCGGGCGCTGGCCGATGGCGGCGTGGGTGTCGGCGCCGCAGGAACGGCGGGACCTTGCTCCAAGGCCGAAGGGGCGGCGGGTATGGCGGGTATGGCGGGTATGGCGGGTGGGGCGGGCAGGGCGGGCAGGGCGGCGGGCAGTGGGTCTGCCGCGTGCGGCGCCGCAGCGGAAGGCTGGGCCCGCGCGAGCAGGATGCGCAAGGCGTCGGCTTCCAGCCGCCGTTCCTTCCACGGCAGCTGGAAACCCGGCAGGCCCAGGCCGGCGCCGCCCAGGCTCAAGCTCAGCAGCAGGGCGTGCACCAGCAAGGACACCGACAGCGCAAGCGGCATGCGCCATTGGCCGCGATAAATGGAGAGAGCAGTGGTCAAAACGGGAAATCCTTGCACAGGCGCGGAATGCTGCATGGCTCGCTTCAATACGGTAGAGATGTCATTGAAGCAACGATTCGCTCGATGCTAACACATGCGCAAGGCCAATTGGCGGGTCGGTATCGGCAAGAAAGAAGAGGGCGTTGCAAGCCGTGACACTCTGTTGTTAAGCCTGCTAAAACCCTTGACGCGAGACTCACAAAGCGCGATGTAAATACGGCAAGAGATGTGTGAAATCGTGTCGGAAAGCATCTTAAAATGTGAAATTAACGCCTGAAGCGAGCGATAAGAGCGTTGCTTCAGGTAAAATCCCGTACATGCGAATCCTTATCAGTAACGACGACGGCTACCTCGCGCCAGGCATCATTGCGCTGGCGGAAGCGCTCGCGCCGATCGCCGAGATCGTGGTCGTAGCCCCCGACAGCAATCGTTCGGGCGCGTCGAATTCCCTGACCCTGGACCGTCCCCTGTCGGTCCAGCGTGCTGGTAATGGTTTCTATTTCGTTAATGGCACGCCGACCGATTGCGTGCACATCGCATTGACGGCGATGCTCGATGCGCCGCCCGACCTGGTTGTCTCCGGCATCAACAATGGCCAGAACATGGGCGACGACACCTTGTATTCGGGCACCGTCGCAGCCGCCACCGAAGCCTTCCTGTTCGGCATTCCGGCGATCGCGTTTTCGCAGGTGAACCATGGCTGGGCGCACGTCGATTCCGCGGCCCGCGTGGCGCGCGATATCGTCGAGCGGCGTTTCGAGATGCTCACTGCGCCTTTTCTGCTGAACGTGAACATCCCGAACCTGCCCTACGAGGAACTCGGTCCGCTGACCCCGACCCGCCTCGGGCGCAGGCACCAGGCCGAGCCGGTCATCCGCGCCCAGGATCCGCGCGGACGCGACATCTACTGGATCGGCGCGCCCGGCGCCTGCCGCGATGCGGGCGAGGGCACCGACTTCCACGCCACGCAACAAGGCCGCGTGTCGATCACGCCGCTGCAGATCGACCTGACCCATAAAACCCAGCTGGAACTGCTGGCACAGGGAATCGCATGAAAGACCAGCGCAGCACCTTCCCGCTCCCGCTGTCGTCGGTGACCGGCAGCACCCGCAAGCCGGGCACGCCGGCGCCGGTGGCCACGCCGCA
>NZ_JBAMDH010000050.1:0-28025 GCF_036961685.1 Massilia sp. DD77 | reverse complement strand
TGGCCGGTCCGCCGTCCGCCTGGCGCCAGACGCTCCAGGAAGCACTGGGCGAGCGCTTGCAGCTCCAATCGGCCAAAGGCGTGGACCAGGCGACCATCCGCCTCGAGCCGCCGATGCTGGGCCGGATCGACATCTCGATCCGCCACGCCGCCGGCTCGCTGGAAGTCAACATCTCGGCCACCCACGGCGAGGTGCTGCGCCAGCTGAACACGGTCAGCGACAACCTGCGCAACGACCTGGCCCAGCGCCAGACCGGCGAGGTGTCGGTCACCGTCACCCAGGCGCCGCGCGCCCAGGCCGGCGCCCAGGCGAATTCGCAGTCCGGCGCCGATGCGCAGGGCCGCGGCCGCCAGCCGGGCCAGGAACAGGAAGAGCGCACTCCGGGCCAGGCCTTGCGCGACGCCGGTCAACACGATTCGCAGTTCTCCTTGAACGGACGCGTATAAAGTCATGAAAGCCAAACTGATCATTGCATTCGCCGGCGTTGCGCTGGCGGCCGCTGCCGCCGCCGGCGGCGCCATGTGGTACCTGAACCCGGCCCCGACCAAGGCCGAGGCCGCGGTCGAGCACAAGCCCGTGCCCGAAAAGAGCCTGACCAAGTACGTCACCCTCGACAAGGTGATCGTGATGCTGCGCCGCGCTCCCAACGAGCCGGCCGCCCACTACCTGTCGGTCGACCTGGTGCTGGCCACCACGCCGGAACTGGAAAAGGAAGCCAAGGAACATCTGCCGCTGCTGCGCAGCATCGTGGTGTCCAGCCTGTCCACGCGCAGCCTGGCGGAAGCATCGGCCATGACGGTGGACCAGTATGCCGAGCAGCTGAACAAGACCTTCGACGCCAGCTATGCCAAGGAAAACCACGTGAAGCCGTTTTCCGAAGTCATGATCGGCAAGCTGATCATCGAATAACCGAACCGATACATAACCGAGTTGACTACCGGGGACAACGTGGGCTATTCAGCCGAATATCTCGACGCCGGCGCCGGCGACTACCAGGACGCGGCCATCGGCGCGGGCATGAGCCCGCGCGACGAGCAGCGCCACCTGGTGGCCTACGCGCCGCTGGTCAAGCGCATCGCACGCCAGCTGAATTCGCAGGCGTCGAGCGTGATGTCGCGCGAGGACATGGAACAGATCGGGCTCATGGGCCTGCTCGAAGCCCTGCGCCGCTACGGCACGCCCGACACCGGCTTCGGCAGCTATGCCTCGCTGCGCGTGCGCGGCGCGATCCTGGACGAGCTACGCCGCCAGGACTGGCGTCCGCGCACCGTGCGCCAGGACAGCCACAAGCTGCGCGACGGCCTGCGCGCCCTCACCCGCCGCCTGGGCCGCGAGCCGAGCGAGAAGGAAGCCATGGAGGCGCTCGGCATCGACGCCACCGACTACTATCAGCACATGCTGGACGAGAGCGCCGAAGAAATGCTGAGCTTCGACGAAGTGCTGCAGGAAACCACGGACCAGGCGCACAGCGCGCCCAGCCCGGAAGAATCGTATCTCGTGCGCCGCAGCCTGGAACAGGTGCTGGGCAGCCTTAACGAGAAGGAACAGCGTGTGATCCAGATGATCTACGAGTTCGAACTCAGCTACAAGGAAATCGCCGCCGTGCTCGACCTGTCGGACGCGCGCGTCTGCCAGCTCAACAAGAGCGCGCTGGCCAAGATGAAGGCCGCGCTGCAGCGCGCCTGATGAACAACCAAGATCATTACCACAAACGCCAGAAAGGCCTGACGTCATGCAGCAATTATTAGGTATCGCCATCGTCCTGGGGTGCGTGTTCGGGGGCTTCACCCTGATGGGCGGCACCTTCGCCTCCATCTTCCACCCCATCGAGCTGCTCATCATCGGCGGCGCCGCGTTCGGGGCACTGGTGCTGGGCAATCCCAAGCACGTGCTGGCCGAGCTGGCCCACCAGCTCAAAAAGGTCGCCGCGCGCAAGAAGCACGACTCGGAATTCCAGCGCCAGCTGCTGCTGCTGATGTACGAACTGCTGCAGACCGCCGCCGGCGGCCTGAAGGCGCTCGACGCCCACGTCGAGGCGCCCGCCGAGAGCCCGCTGTTCCAGCGCTATCCGCGCATCCTGGAAGAGCCGAAGCTGCTGGCTTTCATCGTCGACAACTTCCGCCTGATGGCGATGGGCAAGATCAACTCGCACGAGCTGGAAGGCGTGCTGGAGCAGGAACTGGAAGCCATCCACGAGGAGCTGACCCAGCCTGCCAAGTCGCTGCAGAAAATCGCCGAGGCGATGCCGGGCTTCGGCATCCTGGCCGCTGTGCTGGGCATCGTGATGGCCATGTACTCGGTCTCGGGCGGCGCGGATTCGGGCGAGATCGCCGAGAAGATCGGCGCGGCCATGGTCGGCACCTTTATCGGCATCTTCTTCTGCTACGGCCTGCTGGAACCGCTGGCCAACATGATGAAGCAGCTGGTCAACTCGGAGGCCTCGACCATGGAAACCGTCAAGGTGGTGCTGTGCACCCACGTGGCCGGCAAGCCGGCGCTGCTGGCGATCGACGCCGGCCGCCGCCTGATCCAGCTGAACACCAAGCCCAGCTTCGCCCAGCTCGAACAATGGATCAACGCCATGGGCGGCGAAGATGAATCGCAGAACAAGCGTCGCCGCACGGGCGACCGCATGACGGGGTAATCGTGTCCGCACTCAAGAACGACAAGCACGAAGCCACCATCGTCAAGCGCGGCGGCGGCAAGCATGCGCACGACGAGCACGGCGGCGCCTGGAAGGTCGCATTCGCCGACTTTTGCCTGGCCTTGATGGCATTGTTTCTAGTTCTCTGGCTGATTGCCGCACGAGAACAACAGAATCTCAAGAAAATCGTGCGCGACGCCACCGAGAGCGGTATGCTCGAAGGGCTGGGCCGGAAACCCGAGATCGCTTCCGAGCCGAGCGGCAGTATGATCGAACGCTTCGACTTGCCGATGACCGGCACCAGCAACGCCGACGGGCCGGGCGCTCCGAGCGCACCGCGCGTGGCCTACGAGACCGCTTCCGACCTGGCCGCGCTGTCCAAGGCCCTGGGCGAACTGAGCGCCGAGGCGGGCCTGGCGCCCAACCTGGCTACCGTGGTGACACCCTATGGCTTGCGCGTGATGCTGCACGACACGGACAAGCAGGGCATGTTCATGCGCGGCAGTGCGCTGCCGACGGGCCGTTTCGCCCGGCTGCTGCGCAAGATGGGGCCGCTGTTTGCCCAGATGAAGAACCAGATGCTGATCGTGGGCCACACCGATGCTTCCCGCTTCGCCGGTCCCGACAGCGGTGGCTATTCGAACTGGGCGCTGTCGACCGACCGCGCATTGTCGGCCCGTGCCGAGCTGCTGGGCGGCGGGATGCGTTCGGAAAGCGTGTTGCAGGTGGTGGGCATGGCCGACCGCGGCCCGCTCGACGCCAAGGAGCCGCTGGCCGGCGTGAACCGGCGCATCGAGCTCATGATCCTGACCAGCGCCCAGTCGCGCACGGTGTCGTCGATGTTCGGCACGCCGGGCAAGCCTGACGCCCTGGGCAAGGAAGCCTCGATCGGCAAGACGGACGAGGCGGCGCTGGAAGAACTGCGCAAGCAACTGCCGAAGTAAATCATGACGATCCAATCGAAAACCCGAGGTAACCGCATGAAAGTCACCGGCTCGTCCGTTACGACAGTCACGATGGGCACCCAGCGCGTCAGCGTGCCGGTCCCGGCCGAGGCGCCCGCCGCCCCCAGCGCCGCGCTGCAGTCGGAAGTGCTGAAGCCGGCCGCCGAAGCCATGGGCGCCATGCCCGACTTCGACGCCGCCCGCGTGGCCGAGCTGCGCGACCAGCTGGCGCGCGGCGAGCTGCCTTTCGATCCGGCGCGCCTCGCCGGCCTGATCCAGAAATTCCACGGGAGTCGTTAATGTCCAAACCACTGGCGAAGCTGACCCGCCCGCAGGCCACCGCCCTGCTGCTCGACGGCGTGCGCCTGGACGTCCAGGACGGCGCGGCCGTGCGCGACTTGCTGGAACAGCAATTCGAAGCCGCCGTGCGCCACCGCAGCAGCGAGCTGACCCAGCTTGCCGAACAACTTACTCCCCTGCTCGATACGATGGAAGCACGGCGCCAGCAGCGCGTGTCGCTGGTGCGCGCCCTGCTCGGCCCCCAGGCCACGATGGACGCCTTCTTCGCCACCCTGGACGCGGCCGCACGCGGTGCCGCGCAGGCGGCCTGGAGCGAACTGGAAGCGGTCGTCACGGCCTGCAAGGCCGCCACCACCCGCAACGCCAGCCTGCTGGCCGAACAGTACACCGTGATGCAGCGCGTGCTGCACGGCGAGGACGGCATCTATGCGCCCCGCTGATTTCCTGTCCACGCGCATCGAGGCCCTGGCGCCCACCAGCGCCACCCGTCCGACCGCCCCGCTCGGCGGCGGCGGCGCGGGCTTCGGCGCGATGTTCGGCGAGGTACAAAGTGAAGTGGCCGCTTACATCCAGAACGGCGACGGCGGCAGCAGCGCCGCCACCAGCCTGAACGCCGAAGGCGCGCTGCTGCGCGCCCGCGCCAACGGGCTCATCATGGGCGCGGAAGAACCGGAAGGCGTCGAAGGCGCCGCGCCGATGGGCGGCGCCGCCCCGGAATCGCCCCAGCAGCGTGCATTCCTGGAAAGTATCGCCCCCTGGGCGCGCGAAGCGGCCCAGCAGCTGGGCGTGGCGCCGGAACTGGTGTCGGCCCATGCCGCGCTGGAATCGGGCTGGGGCCAGCGTCCTTTGCGCACCAGCAATGGCGCCTCGAGCCACAACCTGTTCGGTATCAAGGCCGGGTCCGGCTGGGATGGCGCGGTGACGGATTCCGCCACCACCGAGTACGTGAACGGCGCCGCGATCAAGACGCGCGAGCGTTTCCGCGCCTATCCGGACGGCGCCAGCGCCTTCCGCGACTACGCCCAGATGCTGATCGACAATCCGCGCTACCGCGGCGCGCTGGGCGTCGGCGACGATGCCAAGGCCTTCGCCCAGGGCCTGGCGCGCGGCGGCTACGCCACCGACCCGGCCTATGCGGCCAAGCTGAGCCGCCTGGCCAGCAAACTGCAAGGACTCAACGGGCAGTAGCGGGCAAGTCGACCGGCTCGACCGTGCCGGCCCCCGCCACGCGCATTCGCACCACCTGCCCGGACGCCGCATTGCGCACCCGAACGATGGCGCCGCGCGCGCCGGCGTCCATTGCCTCCCCCGCCATGCTGACTTCGATGCCCTCGTGGCGCGCCACCATGATCACCTGGTCGCCGCGCTTGACGACAATCGGCGCCGTCAGCTGGCTGGCGCGCAGGATCTCGCCGGCGCGCAGGCTGCGCCGGCTGCTCTGGCCCAGGGCCAGGGCCGGATCGCCGACCGCATCGGGGATATTGGTGATGTCGCGCCGCTCGAGGGCGATGTCGGCGTCGTTCAGGGGCTGGTTGGGACCGACCGGGGCGGCCGTGACCGCCACCTGGGCGGAAACCCGGGCGCGCACCACGAAATCGTGGCGCCAGCCCTTGCCGGCGGCGCAGCGGGCGACGAAGCGCATGCGGGCCGGCTGGCGCGTGTCGAGCGCCTCGACCTCGACTTTTCCGGCACAGGGGGGCGCCGGGCGGCTGCTGACCACGGACAAGTCGTATTCCGGGTCGGACAGGCCGTTGGATGCCGCGAGCTTGTCTAATTGTATACGGGCAGCCTGTTCTATCTCAGCAGTAATTGTTTGTGCGACCACGGTTGTGGCGCACAAAAGACAGGTTACAATGAATAGGGTTGCCCTATGGAAAGCAATCATTAGAAAATGTGTCCTGCGAAAAATCACATTGTAAATCACCGCAGTATTCCGACGAAGGATCGCCATGACGATTAATTTCAAAGACGCCCTCGGCGTGCATGCCGACGCGCTCCAGGTGCGCGCCGAACGCACGCGCGTGCTTGCCTCGAACATCGCCAACGAAAGCACGCCGGGCTATACCGCGCGCGACATCGATTTCGCGTCGGCCATGCAGGACCGCATCGCCGAGGAAGCGGGCGAGCCGACCTTGTCGGAAGACGGACCGCTGTACCGCGTGCCCTTCCACCCCAGCGCCGACGGCAACACCGTCGAAATCGGGGTCGAGCAGGCCGCGTTTTCGCAGAACGCATCGGATTTCCAGACCAGCCTCACCTTCATCAACATGAAGCTGCGCGGCCTGGCCAAGGCCATCAACGGCCAATAACCAGGATAAATCATGGGTTTCAAGGACATCTCTCAAATCGCGGGTTCGGCCATGGCGGCCCAGACCGTACGCCTGAATACGATCGCCAGTAACCTGGCCAATGCCAACGCGGTCGCCGGTTCCGAGACCGACGGCTACCGCGCGCGCAAGCCGGTGTTCGCCGCCATGGTGGGCGAAGAAGGCGTGGCGCGCGTCCAGGTGCTGGACGTGGTGCAGTCGGCCGAGCCGCTGCGCAAGGCGCACGAGCCGGACAATCCCCTGGCCGACGCCGAGGGCAATGTGTTCTACGCGAACGTCAACGAAGTGGCCGAGATGGCGGACATGATGGCGGCCTCGCGCGCCTTCGAGACCAATGTCGAAGTGATGGGCCGCATCAAGTCGATGCAGCAATCGCTGCTCAAACTCGGCGAGGGCTGATCATGACGACCACCACCAATGCCACCAACGGCGCCAACGCCTTCGGCTTCAACAGCGCCACCCCGGCCAGCGACAAGATCGCCACCAGCGCCGAGGTCAGCGAGAACAAGGACATGTTCACCAAGCTGCTGGTCGCGCAGATCCGCAACCAGGACCCGCTGGCCCCGTCCGACCCGAGCCAGTTCGTGAACCAGCTGTCGCAGCTGTCCCAGACCGAGGCCCTGCAGAACCTGGCCCAGACCACCAGCGCCAGCGCCAGCATGCTGCAAAGCCTGCAGACCCTGGCCATGGGCGCCCAGGTCGGCTCCGAGGTGTCGGTCCAGGTCGGCCGCGTGCGCCTGGGCGAAGACACCATTTCCGGCGCCATCCAGCTCGGCGGCAGCAGCAGCCTGAGCCACGTCGTACTGACCGGCGTCGACGGCCGGCAGCACCGCATCGAACTGCCGGCCCACGGCAGCGGCGCGCAAAGCTTCACCATCGACCCCGTCGCCCTGGGCCTGGCCCCCGGCAACTACAGCATCGCGGCGGAAGCCTCGGACGGCACCAAGCCGGCCGTGGAGGTCGCCGGCCGCCTGGACAGCGTGCGCATGTCCAACGGCGGCATCCTGCTGCAGGTGGCCGGCATCGGCGACGTCGACCCCGCCATGATCACTGGTTTCAAAGGCAAGCCCACCCAGCTGGCTTCAACTTCGGATAACTAAAAGGATTCCCCATGAGCTTCAATATCGCCCTTTCCGGCATCCAGGCCATCAACGAGCAGCTGGAAGCCGTCTCCAACAACATCGCCAACGCCGGCACCTACGGCTTCAAGGCCAGCCGCGCCAACTTCTCGTCGGTGTACGCCGGCGAGCAGGCCAATGGCGTGGAAGTGTCCTCGCTGACCCAGAACATCGGCCAGAACGGCAGCCTGCAGACCACCGGCCGCGGCATGGACGCCGCCATCCAGGGCCGCGGTTTCTTCACCACCCGCGATGCGCAGGGCGTGATGAACTACACCCGCGTCGGCATCTTCTCGGCCGACAAGGCGGGCTTCCTGGTCGACGCCACCGGCAAGAAGGTCCAGGGCTATGGCCCGACCGTCGGCGGCGTGCTGGGCACCATGGGCGACATCCAGATCCCGACCGGCCAGATCGCGGCCAAGCCGAGCACCGAAGTGTCCTACGTCGGCAACCTGTCGGCCGACTGGACCGTCCCGACCGTGACGCCCTTCAATGCCAGCAACGCCAACAGCTACAACATGGTGAAGCAGTCGGTGGTCTACGATTCGCTCGGCACCCAGCACACCGTGTCGCAGTACTTCGTGAAGGCTGCCGCGCCGGCCAACACCGTCAACGTGCATTTCGCCTTCGACGGCGCGGCCCCGATCGCCACCACCAAGGCCCTTACCTTTACCAACGCCGGCCAGCTGCCGGCCGGCACCAGCCAGGCCCTGACCCTGACCCCGACCACGGGCGGCGCACCGATCGCCTTCACCATCGACTACGACGGCACCACCCAGTTCGCCGGCGAAGCCACCACCACCACCAACCGCAGCGACGGCTATGCCTCGGGCAGCTTCGTGGGCGTGGAACTGGCCGAAGACGGCTCGATCGTCGCCAAGTACAGCAACGAACAGCAGCAGATCGTCGGCACCCTGGCGATCGCCACCTTCCCGGACGAAGGCGCACTGGCGTCGGTGAGCGACACCGCCTGGGTCGCCAACAGCGCCTCCGGCACCCCGCTGTACAGCACCCCGGGCGTGGGCCTGGCCGGCAAGCTGTCCAAGGGCACCCTGGAAGGCTCGAACGTCGACATCACCTCGGAACTCGTGGGCCTGATGACCTCGCAGCGCAACTACCAGGCGAACTCGAAGGTCATCACCGCCGAGAACCAGATGATGCAGTCGCTGATGCAAGCCCTGTAATCGCGATAGCGAGCGCACATGGATAAACTGATCTTCACCGCCGTCAGCGGCGCCGAGCGCACCATGCGCGCACAGCAGGTGCGCGCCAACAACCTCGCCAACGCCGACACCCCGGGCTTCCGCGCCAACATCGAGCTGGCCTCGGTGCAGGGCCTGCAAGGCTACGGCTACGACGACGTGCACCTGTCCAAGATGGAAGCGGACGCCGTGTCGACCCGCGCCGGCGCGGTGCGCGAGACCGGCCGCTCGCTCGACGTCGCCATCAACGGCAACGGCTACCTGGCCGTGCAGTGGGGCGACGGCGAAGCCTACACCCGCGCCGGCGCGATCGACATCGACGCCAGCGGCGCGCTGTCGGTGCAGGGCCGTCCGCTGCTGGGCGAAGGCGGCCAGATCACCCTGCCTCCGCACACCGCGGTCGACATCGCCGTCGACGGCACGATCTCGGTGATGCCGGAAGGCTCCACCCTGATGCAGGTGGTGGACCGCCTGCGCCTGGTGGGCGCCGAAGGGGCCGAACTGACCAAGAACGAAGCGGGCCTGATCGTCGCGCGCAGCGGCGAGCCGCTGCCGGCCGACCCGAACATCAGCGTGCGCGGCCGCGCGCTGGAAGGCAGCAACGTGTCGGCGATCGAAGAAATGGTCGCCGTCATGAGCCTGAACCGGACCTTCGAGATGCAGATGAAGCTGTTCAAGGCCAGCGACAGCATGAACGAGTCGGGCAACCGCCTCATCGGCGGCTAAGGCCGTCCTTAACGATTATCTAGGGAGTAAGCATGAATCCAGCAATGTGGATCAGCAAGACCGGCGTGCAGGCGCAAGACGCCAAGCTGCAGGCGATCGCCAACAACCTGGCGAACGTCAACACCGTCGGCTTCAAGCGCGACCGCGTGGTCTTCGAAGACCTGTTCTACCAGGTCGACTCGCAGCCGGGCGCCCAGAACGCCGACAACACCGTCTCCAACGGCGTGCAGCTCGGTAACGGCACGCGCGTGGTCGGCACCCAGAAGGTGTTCACCAACGGCAGCCTGCAGACCACCAGCCAGCCGCTGGACGTCGCCATTTCCGGCGCCGGCTTCCTGCAAGTGCGCCGTCCGAACGGCGAGCCGGGCTATACCCGTGCCGGCCAGCTGCAGGTCGACCCGAACGGCACCCTGACCAATGCCCAGGGCCTGCCCCTGGTGCCGCAGATCACCGTGCCGGCCAACGCCACCGCCATCACCATCGGCGAAAACGGCATGGTCTCGGCCACCATCCCAGGCCAGGCCGCACCGACCGAACTCGGCCAGCTGACCCTGACCTCCTTCATCAACCCGGCCGGCCTGCTGGCCCTGGGCGACAACCTGTTCCAGGAAACCGGCGCCAGCGGCACCCCGAACGAAGGCCGTCCGGGCGACGCCGCCTTCGGCAAGCTCAAGCAGGGCGCGCTGGAAGGCTCGAACGTGCAGGTGGTCGAAGAGATGGTCGACATGATCGCCGCCCAGCGCACCTACGAGATGAACACCAAGGTGCTGTCGGCCGCCGACAACATGCTGCAATATCTCGCACAGGCTGCACGCTAAATGAAGCAAATGACCGCGGCGCTCTGCGCCCTCCTTCTGCTGGCCGGCTGCGCTTCGCGCGCACCGGTCGCATCGACGACGAACGACGACGACCTGGTGCCGATGCAGCGCACGGCGTCGCGTGGCGGCGTGTCCGGCGGCGTGTTCACGGGTGATGCCGTACCGCTGACCTCGGACAGCCGCGCCTACCGCGTGGGCGACGCGGTCACTGTGATCCTGCAGGAAACCACCCAGGCCAGCAAGCGCGCCGGCACCAGCATTTCGAAGAGTTCCTCGGCCGGCGTGAGCCCGATCGGCGCCCTCGGCAAGACCTTCGCCAAGACCGGCATCGACATCGCCGCCGACCGCGAGTTCGAAGGCGACGCCACCAGCACCCAG
The DNA here is from genome assembly GCF_036961685.1 of Massilia sp. DD77. NCBI lineage: Bacteria > Pseudomonadati > Pseudomonadota > Betaproteobacteria > Burkholderiales > Oxalobacteraceae > Massilia > Massilia sp. DD77. The sequence continues at coordinate 17,568 of NZ_JBAMDH010000050.1, read as the reverse complement.
CAGAACGCCCTGTCCGGCGCCCTGACGGTGGTGGTGCAGGAAGTGCTGCCCAACGGCCTGCTGCGCGTGGCCGGCGAAAAGAACCTGACCCTGAACCAGGGCGAGGAATTCGTGCGCCTGAAGGGCTATGTGCGCGCCGCCGACATCGACGCCGACAACCAGGTGTCCTCGCTGCGCGTGGCGAATGCCCGCATCGCCTACTCGGCCAAGGGCGCGCTCGCCGACGCCAACAAGCCGGGCTGGCTGACGCGCTTCTTCAACAGCCCCCTGATGCCTTTCTAAGGACAGTATGATTCGCCTATTTAACGCAGGTCGCGTTCTTGGTGTCATCGCCGCCCTGGCCCTGGCCACCGCCCTCCCCGCACAAGCCGCGCAGGCGCTGCGCAACCTGGTCAGCGTCGAAGGCGTGCGCGAAAACCCGCTGGTCGGCTACGGCCTCGTGGTCGGCCTGAACGGCAGCGGCGACTCGACCCAGGTCAAGTACGCCAGCCAGTCCGTGGTCAACATGCTCAAGCAGTTCGGCGTCAAGCTGCCGGACGGCGAAGACGCCAAGAACAAGAACGTGGCCGCCGTCATGGTCTCGGCCGTGTTCCCGCCGGGCTACCGCCGCGGCCAGGCGATCGACATCACCGTGTCCTCGCTGGGCGACGCCAAGAGCCTGCGCGGCGGCACCCTGCTGCTGACGCAACTGCGCGCGGCGGACAACGAAATCTATGCGCTGGCCCAGGGCAACCTGGTGGTGGGCGGCCTGAACGCCACGGGAAAAAGCGGTTCCTCGGTCACCGTCAACACCCCGACCACCGGCCGCATCCCCAACGGCGCCATGATCGAGCGCGAGATCGCGACCGACTTCGCGACCCGCCCGCAGATCATGCTGCGTCTGCGCCAGCCGCACTTCGAGACCGCCACCAACGTGGTCGAGGCGATCAACAAGAAATACGGCCCGATCGCCACCACCGCCGACGGCACCAGCGTGGAAGTGATCGCGCCGGAGAATCCGACCGAGCGCGTGGCCTTCGTGGCCAAGCTGAACAACCTGGCGGTCGAAGCCGGCGTCCAGGTGCCGAAAGTCGTGTTCAATTCGCGCACCGGCACCGTGGTCATCGCCGACGGCCTGCGCGTGAAGGCCGCGGCCGTCACCCACGGCTCCCTCAAGGTGGTCATTTCGGAAAGCGCGCGCGTCAGCCAGCCAGGCCCGTTCTCGCGCGGCCAGACCGCCGTGACTCCGGAATCCAAGCTGTCGGTCGACCAGGGCTCGGGCCAGATGTTCCGCTGGCCGGCCGGCGCCAAGCTGCAGACCATCATCGACGTGGTCAACAGCCTGGGCGCCTCGCCCGACGACATCATGGCGATCCTGCAGGCCCTCGACCAGGCCGGTGCGATCGAAGGCGAACTGGTGGTGATCTGATGCGCATCGACGGCCAACAACCCATTCCCCTGAACGCGAAGGACGAGGCGCCGGTGGCGCCCGCCGCCGGCCAGCCCGCAACCGGCCATGATGCGGCCTACGTTGCCAAGGCAACCAAGGCCTCGGTCGAGTTCGAGCGCTTTTTTATTTCCAACATGCTCAAGCAAATGCGTTCCTCGACCCGCGAGATGGCGGGCGAGGACAGCATCTTCAAGGACCGGGTCAACCAGGACATGCAGGACATGGCCGACGACCTGCTGGCCGGCAACTTGGCAGGCCAGCGCGCCTTCGGCATCGCCGACGCCATCCTGCGCCAGCTGGTCCCCACCAAGAAAACCTAGGCTGAAAACTTAATGGGCGGCAAGAAACGGTCGCCTTGAACAGTTAACCGCCCCGAGGACGAATAGCACCATGACGATCATCAATAACGCACTTTCCGGCGCACTTGCCGCCCAGGTCGCGATTTCGGCCAGCAGCCAGAACATCGCCAACCTGCAGACCAAGGGCTATACGCGCCAGGCCGCGCTCCTGACCGCGATCGGTCCGGACGCCAGCAGCCGCTCGGCCGGCAACGGCGTGCAGGTGAGCTCACTGATCCGCTTCTCGGACAACTACAAGAGCCAGGCGATGTGGCGCGCGGCCTCGGACCAGGGCCAGTATTCGCAGAACCAGGCCTACCTGACCCAGCTCGAGAGCGTGATGGGCGACGAGTCCGCCAGTATCTCGGCCGGTATCGACAAGTTCTTCCAGGCCCTGAACGCGGTCGCCGGCGATCCGGGTTCGACCCCGCTGCGCCAGCAAGTGCTGACCTCGGCCAGCCTGATGGGCGAGCGCTTCAACGGCCTGAACAACGTCTTCAACGCCCAGCTGAACTCGGTGCGCCAGCAGCGCAGCGCGATCGTCGACTCGGCCAATGCCCAGATTTCCTCGATCGCCAGCCTCAACCAGCAGATCATCGAAGCCAAGGCCAGCGGCGTATCGGCCTCGGCCCTGATCGACACCCGCGACCAGGCGATCGACGAGCTGGCCGGCAAGATCGCCCTGGAAGTATCGGACAACCCGGACGGCAGCCGCGACGTGTCGCTCAAGACCGGCCAGGCGCTGGTGCTGGGCAGCATGCACGGCACCCTGAGCGCCGCCGCCACTGCAACCTCGCCCCAGGAATTCCGCCTCGATTTCGCCGGCACCCGCTATGTGCTGGACGCCAACAAGATGGGCGGCCAGCTGGGCGGCCTGACCCAGTACGAAACCAATACCCTGCTCAAACTGCAACAGGACACCGCCGAACTGGCACAGCAGATCGCGGTGCGCACGAATACCCAGCTGGCGGCCGGCTTCAAGCCGAACGGCACGGCCGGCACCCCGATGTTCGTCTACACTCCCGGCAACGGTTCGGACATGCTGAAAGTGGTCGCCGGATTCAAGGCCGAAGACCTGGCCTTTTCGGCCGATGGCCAGCCGGGCGATACTGGTAACCTGCAGTTGCTGGTGGGGATCAAGAACCAGTCGGTCACCCTGCCGAACCTCGGCACGGTGCTGCTGAGTGACGCCGACACCCAGCTGGTCGGCAAACTGGGCGTGGACAGCCAGCTCAACAAGGCGTCGCTGAAGACCACCGCCGCCGTGCGCACCCAGTCGGTGGACGACTGGCAGTCGACCAGCGGCGTGAACCAGGACGAGGAAGCGGTCAACCTCGTGGAATACCAGAACATGTATCAGGCGAACATGAAAGTGATTTCGGTCGCCAACTCGCTCTTCGACGCCACCCTGGCGATGATGGGCTAAAGGACACAACCATGCGTATCGCGACCTCCCAGTACCAATCGACGATGAACCAGTCGCTCCAGCTGAACCAGGAGCGGATCTCGGCGCTGACCCAGCAGATGGCGACGGGCAAGCGCATCCTGGCGCCCTCGGACGACCCGGTGGACAGCGTGCGCATGTCGCGCCTGACCCGCGAGGAGGCGACGGTCCAGCAATACCGCGACAACATCGCCTCGCTCAAGCTGCGCCTGACCAAGTCGGAAGGCTACCTGAGCAATATGGTGAACGAGATGATCAGCGGCCGCGACCTGCTGGTCTGGGCCTCGGACGGCGGCAACGCGCCCGACGACCTGAAGGCCATGATCTCGCCGCTGACCACCCTGCGCGACAGCCTGTTCTTCAGCGCGAACACGATCGACCAGGAAGGCAACTACCTGTTCTCGGGCACCGCGACCAAGACCGCACCGATGGCCTTCAACGGCGCCGCGGCGCCGGGTGCGCGCTACAGCTTCGCCGGCAATACCAATGCCCAGAACGTGGTGGTCGGCAACGGCATCACCCAGGCCTCGAATGAGAACCTGCAGGACCTGCAGAAGCTGCTGAACCGCCTCGACCTGACCATCAGCACCTTGTCGACCCCGGGCGCTTCGGCCAACGACCCGTCCGTGCGCGCAATCCTGGCGGACAACCTGGGCGGCTTCGACGAAGCCCTGAGCATGGTTTCGAGCAAGGTCGCGACCCTGGGCGGCGTGCAGAACATCATCACCACCCTGGACGCCAACCACGCCAACATCAGCCTGTCGAACAAGATGGCGATCACCGACATCGGCCAGCTCGACATGGGCGTCGCCGCGACCGAACTGAACGGTTACTCGACCGCCCTGCAAGCCACCTATAAAGCCTATAGCCGCATCGGCACCCTGTCCCTGTTCGCCGCACTCTGATCATGGAAGCCACCCTGCGCCCGGCCAACACCCTGGCCTCCTCCACCTCCGCGCCGACCGGCAGTACCGGCGCCCAGAGCACGGCCGCGACCGGCCGCGCCACCGCGGTCCGCCCGCTGGACGCGGACAGCCGCCTCGTTACCCGCACGCCGCCCAGCGCCGCGCCGCTCAAGCGCGGCATCGACTGGAACCAGAACCTGCAAAGCGAGGTGTCGCGCGCCCAGCAGGCGCTCGACTACCTGGAGCGCGTCGCCAGCCAGCTCGAAGCACTGAAGGCCGAGCTCTCGTCCAAGCTGTCCGGCCGCAGCAATCCGGCGCGCCAGATCGAGGCGCGCGCCCGCCAGCTGGACAGCAGCCTGAACGCCCGCCGCAAGCAGGGCGGCGACGGTATCGACGCCCAGCTCGACTTCAACGGCGGCCAGCCGGCCCAGCAGCGCTTCCGTATCCAGGGCCTGGACATCGCCTCGCTGCAGGCCAGCGCGCCCCAGACCCTGGGCTTCTCGGTCGGCAGTGCCGGCGGCCCGCAGCTGGCGGCCACCATCGAGCCGGGCATGACGCCGGAAGAGATCGCCCAGCGCCTGGACCGCGCCCTGGCGCCGGTCAAGGTGCGCGTCGGTCTCGACGACAAGCATCAGCTGGTATTCAGCACCGCCGAAGCGGACTGGGTCGGCGTCAAGGATGCCATCGCCGTAACCGGCCGCGGCCGTGTCGAAACCGTCGAGGAGGCGCCTTCGCTGGCGCCGCAAAACTGGGAATTGGGCAATCCGGACGCCCTGCGCCAGAGCCTGCGCGAAGTGGTGCAGGCGCTGGCGCGCGTGCGCCGCTCCCAGGATGCCGCCGCCGCCGCGCTGTCGGCCGCCATGACGCGGACCGCCCAGCCCGAGATCCCGGAAGCCGAACTGGCCATGGTGTCGAGCGACTTCGCGGCCAGCGCGGCCGGCCATGACTATGCCTCCCTGCTGGCCATCACCTCGGCCCTGGTCGGCGTCAACCGCGACCGTGTGCAAGCCCTGCTCGGCCTGCGCTGATCCGTTTTCCATGAAAAAAGCTCCCCCGCGCTGGCGCGCGGCGGGAGCTTTTTCTTTGGCGCAGGCTGTTAGAAGCCGTACTTGACGCCCGCGCTCCAGACGTCGGCCTTGGCGCCGACCGACTTGTCCTTGCCGTAGCGCTCGTATTCCGCGGTCAGGGCGACGTTCTGGTTGAGCTTGTATTCCAGGCCCAGGCCGCCGTAGGCGCCGGTATCGTCTTCCTTGTAGCGGCCGCCGGCATTGGTGCTCAGCTTGCGCTCGCTGTGCGACAGGCCCAGCTTGCCGTAGGCCGACAGCTTCTCGTTCACCGGCATGGTGTACTTGGCGGCGACATAGCTGCTGTTGCCTTCGGTGCTGCCGGCGATCGCGCCGCGGCGGAAGTCGGTGCTGTGGAAGTTGGTCACACCCGCCTCGACCGCCATTTTCTCGTCGAAGTTGTAACCCGCGTAGAGCTTGCCGTCGGCCTTGTGGTGGTCGAGGGTCTGGTTCTTGGCGGTCGCGGCAGCGGCGCCGACATAGGCTTTACCTGCCAGCGACTGGGCCTGGGCGGCACCCATGGCGGCGGTGGTGGCGACGAGAGCGATAATCAGCTTTTTCATGTTCATTTCCTTCCAAAATAAGGCAACTGGTGCGCAATTCACAATAAATCGCGTTATGGTCAAGATAACAGCGAGTTGCTTTTGAAACAGTCGCAATCTGGTAAGAACTGTAACAAGATGAAAGTAAGTGACTGATTAGTCAGATATGTACGCGAACTTACAGACAGATCGCCCATGGATGTGAGAAGTAGGTGGCGAACGTAAAAAAAGCTCCCCAGTGTTGCCACCTGGGGAGCCCTGTGCTCGCAGCGATGCGCGCCTATTGCAGTAGCGACATCACCATCGAGGACATGCTGTTCGACTGCTTGAGCATGGCGGTACCGGCCTGCATCAGCATCTGGTTCGCGGTCATGTTGGCGCTTTCGGTAGCGAAGTCCACATCCACGATCAGGCCGGCGGCGGCCCTGGTGTTGGTGCTGATGTTCGACAAGTTGTTGTGGACGTGCTCGAGCCGGTTGGCGGTGGCGCCCAGCTTGGAGCGGATGGTGCTGATGCTGGCGATCGCGGACTCGATGTCGCCGATGCGCGCGTTGGCTGAACCGGCCGCGGTCAGCTCGGTCCCGACGCCGGGCATGGGCGTGGCATTGCCGGTGTACAGCGCGCTGACGGGAATCAGGGCCGAATTCATTGCGCTAATGTCGGGAAACAGGTCCATGCTCATCGTTTCCGAGGCGCTGGCCCCGATCTGGAAGACGGCCGGGTCCATGAAGATGCCGCGAATCGGCCCGGGCACCGAGATATTGAACACATTCTTGCCGGCGAATTTCGTGTTGCCGACGATATTGTTCACCTCGCGGGTCAGGGCATCGTATTCCGATTGCATGGCGGTCTTGTCCGCCGCCGTGGACGAGGCGTCCGCCGCCTGGGTCGCGAGATCCTTCATCCGCACCAGGATGTCGTTCACTTCGTTCATCGCGCCTTCGCCGACCTGCAGCAAGGAGGTACTGGTCTGGGTGTTGCGCATCGCGACTGCCATGCCGCTGGCCTGGGACTTGAGGCGTGACGCGATCTGCAGTCCGGCCGCGTCGTCCATGGCCGAATTGACCCGGTAGCCGGTCGACAGGCGGGTCATCGAGGTCGATAGCGCGTCCTGGGTCCGCGTGAGCGAGCCTTGCGCGGACAGGGCAGCCCTGTTGGTATGTAAGCTGAGCATACGGTGGCTTTCAAAAAGGGCAGCGGAATGTCGCTGCCTTCAAAAGAAAAGACGACCGCCAGTCGATGTTTATTAACCAAAAACAACAATAAAAAAACCCGCTGCGAGGCAGCGGGTTTCTTGTGCGCTCCGGGAAGCGGCTTACGCGCCTTCGCGGCTCGCCTTCTTGCGCTCGTGCTCTTTCAGGAAGCGCTTGCGCAGGCGGATCGATTTCGGGGTGATCTCGACCAGTTCGTCGTCCTCGATGAATTCGACGGCGTATTCCAGCGACATCTGGATCGGCGGCACCAGGCGCACGGCTTCGTCGGTACCCGACGAACGCACGTTGGTCAGCTGCTTGCCCTTGATCGGGTTGACCACCAGGTCGTTGTCGCGCGAGTGGATGCCGATGATCATGCCTTCGTACACCGGGGTGTTGTGCTCGACGAACATGCGGCCGCGGTCCTGCAGCTTCCAGATCGCGTAGGCCACGGCGGCGCCGTCATCCTGCGAGATCAGCACGCCGTTGCGGCGGCCGGCGAGGTCGCCCTTGGTGTTGTCGACCGGTGCGTACTCGTGGAACACGTGGCTCATCAGGCCGGTGCCGCGGGTCAGGGTCATGAACTCGCCCTGGAAGCCGATCAGGCCACGCGCCGGGATCAGGTACTCGAGGCGCACGCGGCCCTTGCCGTCCGATTCCATGTTCTGCAGGTCGCCACGACGGCGGCCCAGTTCTTCCATCACGCCGCCCTGGTTCACTTCTTCCACGTCGACGGTCAGGTTCTCGAAGGGCTCGCACTTGACGCCGTCGATTTCCTTGAACACGACGCGCGGACGCGACACCGCGAGCTCGAAGCCTTCGCGGCGCATGTTTTCCAGCAGAATGGTCAGGTGCAGTTCGCCGCGGCCCGAGACTTCGAAGATGGTGTCGTCGTCGGTCGGCAGCACGCGCAGTGCGACGTTGGCCTTCAGTTCGCGCTCGAGACGCTCGCGCAGCTGGCGGCTCGTGACGAACTTGCCTTCGCGGCCGGCCAGCGGCGAGGTGTTGACCATGAAGTTCATGGTCAGGGTCGGCTCGTCGACGGTCAGCATCGGCAGCGCTTCCGGCACGTCCGGGGCGGTGACGGTCACGCCGATACCGATGTCCTCGATACCGTTGATCAGGACGATGTCGCCGGCGACGGCTTCTTCCACCTGCACGCGCTCCAGGCCCTTGAAGTTCAGCACCTGGTTGATGCGGCCCTTGATCGGGTTCTTGTCGTCCTGGCCGTTCACCACCAGCACGTCCATGCCGGGCTTGACGCGGCCGCGGTTGATGCGGCCGATACCGATCTTGCCCACGTAGGACGAGTAGTCCAGCGAGGTGATCTGCATCTGCAGCGGGCCGTCCGGGTTGTCGTCACGCACCGGCACGTATTGCAGGATCGCGTCGAACAGGGGCTTCATGTCGCCGCCGCGCACGCTCTCGTCCATGCCGGCGTAGCCGTTCAGGCCCGAGGCGTAGACGATCGGGAAGTCGAGCTGCTCATCGGTGGCGCCCAGCTTGTCGAACAGTTCGAAGGTCTGGTTGATGGCCCAGTCGGCGCGCGCGCCCGGACGGTCGATCTTGTTGACCACGACGATCGGCTTCAGGCCCAGGGCCAGCGCCTTGCGGGTCACGAAGCGGGTCTGCGGCATCGGGCCTTCCTGGGCGTCGACCAGCAGCAGCACCGAGTCCACCATCGACAGCACGCGCTCGACCTCGCCGCCGAAGTCGGCGTGGCCAGGGGTATCGACGATATTGATGTGGGTGCCTTCGTACTCGACCGCGCAATTCTTCGACAGAATGGTAATGCCGCGTTCCTTCTCGAGGTCGTTCGAGTCCATCACGCGGGTGTCCACGGCCTGGTTTTCACGGAAGGTACCCGACTGACGCAGCAGCTGGTCCACGAGGGTGGTCTTGCCGTGGTCAACGTGGGCGATGATTGCGATATTACGAATCGCGCGTTTGGTGTTTGACATGTGTTCTCGAAAGTTGCGTGTTGTACGAAAGTGTACGAGTGCTGCCGATTACTGAAACCGACTAGTATAGCACGTATACCGGCCCCCTAAAACCGGGGACCGGAAAAACCGAGGAATTTCAACAGCTTGCCGGGCTGTCTATGCGTTTCGGCAGATCCTGCCCGGCGAGCATGGCGGCCGATTGTGTCGTCTTGATGACGCCGCGCGGCCTTTCCTTTATGCAGGCTGTACCGTGGAAACCAGGCGCTCCGGCGCCAGGATAGCGTAGTCGCCCAGCTGGCCGGTGCCCAGCAGGCGGCCATCGTGGTAGACCCGCACCCTGCCCTGTTCCGCCGGCACGCTCACGCTTTCCTTGCCCAAGGCCAAACGCTGGCCTTGCAGGAAGCGCCTCGCCAGGTCTGGCGTGAGCTCGATCGCCGGGAAGGTGGACAGCAGCGCATCGACCGGCTTCAGGAGCGACAGCGGGTCCGGGTGGGCCAGCAGGTCGTCCAGGCTGATCATGTCCTGTCCGGCCAGGTTGCCGACCTCGACCCGGCGCAGCGCGTTCAGGTGGGCGCCGCAGCCGAGCGCGGCGCCGATGTCCTCGCCCAGCACGCGCACATAGGTGCCCTTGCTGCACGTCACCAAAATCTTCAGGTAGGGCGCCTCGTAGCCGGCCAGGGCCAGGCCGTGGATGGTCACCGGGCGCGCCTCGCGCTCCAGGGTGATGCCTTCGCGCGCGTATTCGTACAAGGCCTTGCCGTCGCGCTTGAGCGCGGAATACATGGGCGGAACCTGAAGGATGGGGCCGCGGAAGCGCGCCAGCGCGGCCTCGATCTGCTCCAGGGTGACGTCCACCGGCAAGCGCTCGACGACCTCGCCCTCGGTGTCGCCGGTGGTGGTCATGATGCCCAGGTGCACGGTCGCTTCATAGGTCTTGTCGGCTTCCAGCAGGTCCTGCGAGAACTTGGTGGCTTCGCCGAAGCACAGCGGCAGCAGGCCGGTCGCGAAAGGGTCGAGCGTGCCCGTGTGGCCAGCCTTCTTCGCGTTGAGGACGCGCTTTGCCTTGACCAGGGCGTCGTTGGACGACAGGCCGACCGGCTTGTCGAGCAGGAGGACGCCGTCGACCAGGTCGCGCGGCTTCTTGTTGGGGCGGGAGTTCACTCGGCGTCCGAATCTTCGTCGTAATCCGCGGCGCGGGTGGCGTTCGCCTCGTCGATCAGGGCGGACATCTTGAGGCCCCGCGAGGTCGAGGTGTCGTGCACGAAGTGCAGCTGCGGCAAGGTGTGGATGTGCAGGCGCTTGCCGAGCTGGTTGCGCAGGTAGCCGGCGGCCTTGCTCAGGCCCTCCAGGGTCTGCTTGACCTCTTCCGGGCTGTCCTTGAGCAGGGTGAAGTAGACCTTGGCGTGGGCGTAGTCCGGGGTCAGCTGGACTTCGCTCAGGGTGACCATGCCGACGCGCGGGTCCTTCAGTTCGAAGGCGATCAGTTCCGACAGGTCCTTCTGGATCTGGTCGGCGACGCGCAGGCCGCGCGAGGGGATGCTTTTGCTGTGTTTTGCCATGATGTTGCTTGTGTATGTTGTTCTGGTGGAGCTGTGGCACGGTTCCCGGCGTCCGCACCTTCAATACGTCATCCCCGCGAAGGCGGGGACCCAAGTTCGCATGCGTAATAACTACGCTTCATGTCGGCGAAGCACGTCGAACTTGGGTTCCCGCCTTCGCGGGAATGACGTTAAAACAGGTCTGCGGTCATCGCGGCGGCGCGACTTCGGTTACTTGTCGAGCCACCCAAAAACAAGGGCCAGGCCCCCGCGGCATTCGCCGCGAAGCGTCCTGGCCCCCATGGTACGCCAAGTGCGTGAATTACAGCGTACGCGCCACTTCCTGGACTTCGAAGACTTCCAGGACGTCGCCGACCTGGATCTCGTTGTAGTTCTTCAGCGACAGGCCGCACTCGAGGCCGGCGCGGACTTCTTTCGCGTCGTCCTTGAAGCGCTTGAGCGAGTCGATCTCGCCGGTCCACACCACGATGTTGTTGCGCAGCAGGCGGACCGAGGAGGTACGCTTGACCACGCCATCGGTGACCAGGCAGCCCGCGATCGCGCCGACCTTCGAAACCAGGATGACCTGGCGAATCTCGACCTGGCCGGTGATGGTCTCGCGCTTCTCCGGCGCCAGCATGCCCGACAGTGCGGTCTTGATCTCGTCGATCGCATCGTAAATGATGCTGTAGTAACGGATGTCGACACCGTTGGCCTCGGCCAGCTTGCGCGCTTGCGCATCGGCACGGGCGTTGAAGCCGATGATGACCGCTTTCGAGGCCACCGCCAGGTTGACGTCCGACTCGCTGATGCCGCCGACCGCCGCGTGGACGATCTGGACGCGCACTTCCGAGGTCGACAGCTTCTGCAGCGAACCGACCAGCGCTTCCTGCGAACCCTGCACGTCGGTCTTGACGATGAGCGGCAGGTTCTTGACTTCGCCTTCGGCCATCTGGTCGAACATGTTCTCCAGCTTGGCGGCCTGCTGCTTGGCCAGCTTCACGTCGCGGAACTTGCCTTGACGGAACAGGGCGATCTCGCGCGCCTTGCGCTCGTCCGCCATCACCATGACTTCTTCGCCGGCGCTCGGTACTTCGGTCAGGCCCTGGATCTCGACCGGGATCGACGGACCCGCTTCCGAGATCGCCTTGCCGTTCTCGTCCAGCATCGCACGGACACGGCCGAAGGACGAACCCGCCAGCACGACGTCGCCGCGCTTCAGGGTACCCGACTGCACCAGGATGGTGGCGACCGGGCCGCGGCCCTTGTCGAGGCGCGCCTCGACCACCAGGCCGCGCGCCGGCGCTTCGCTCGGCGCGGTCAGTTCCAGCACCTCGGCCTGCAGCAGCACCTGCTCGAGCAGGTCGTCGATGCCCGTGCCGACCTTGGCCGACACCGGGACGAACGGCGAATCGCCGCCGTATTCTTCCGGCACCACGCCTTCGGCGACCAGTTCCTGGGTCACGCGGTCGGTGTTGGCGCCCGGCTTGTCGATCTTGTTGATCGCCACGACCAGGGGCACGCCGGCCGCTTTCGCGTGGGCGATTGCTTCCTTGGTCTGCGGCATCACGCCGTCGTCCGCCGCCACCACCAGGATGACGATGTCGGTCGCCTTGGCGCCGCGGGCACGCATGGCGGTGAACGCCTCGTGGCCCGGGGTATCCAGGAAGGTGACCATGCCGCGCGGGGTGTCCACGTGGTAGGCGCCGATGTGCTGGGTAATGCCGCCGGCTTCGCCCGCGGCCACTTTGGCGCGGCGGATGTAGTCCAGCAGCGAGGTCTTGCCGTGGTCGACGTGGCCCATGACGGTCACGACCGGCGCACGCGGCTTGGACTCGAACTCGGTGTGCTCGCCCTGGTCGGCCAGGATCGCTTCCGGATCGTCCTCGGCCGCGGCGAAGGCCTTGTGGCCCATTTCCTCGACCACGATCATCGCGGTTTCCTGGTCCAGCACCTGGTTGATGGTGCACATCTGGCCCAGCTTCATCAGCTGCTTGATGACTTCCGACGCCTTCACCGACATCTTGTGCGCCAGTTCGGCCACGGTGATGGTTTCAGGAACGTGCACGTCCTTCACGATCGCCTCGGTCGGCGCCTGGAAGTTCGACTCGCGGTCGTCGCCATGGCCACGGCGTCCGCCGCGGCCGCCACTGCGCCAGCCGTCGCGTCCACCCGAGCCCGCGCCGGCGCCGCCGCGCGTCTTCACGCTCGGGCCGCCGCGCTTCTTGGCATCGTCGGACCAGGTCGACGAGACATTCGCCGACTTGATCGATTTCTTGTCGCCCGGCTTCTTGTCGCCCGGCTTGGCATCGGCCGGCTTCTTGTCCGCGGGCTTGTGCAGGGTGCCGGTGGCGGCCGGCGCGGCCGGCGCGGCCGGCTTGGCCACAGGTTCCGGCGCCTTGATCACGCGGCGCGGCTGGCTCATCATGAGCTTGATCTGGGCCACTTCGTCGGCCACGGCCTTGCGTGCGCGCTCGGTGGCGGCAGCACGTTCGGCGGCTTCCTTGGCGGCTTCCTCGGCGCGCTTCTTGGCTTCCTCGGCGTCGCGCTTGGCTTTTTCGTCGGCGGCGCCGGCATCGGCCTTGGCTGCGCCGGCGCTGGCCTGGGCCGCGGCGGCAGCAGCCTGGGCGGCGGCGTCGCGCTTGGCCTGCTCGGCCGCTTCGCGCTTGGCCTGCTCCTCGGCGGCCTTGGCCTGGGCGGCCTCTTCGGCTTCCAGCTTGGCCAGGCGTTCCTGCTTCTCGCGCAGGTCGGCTTCCTGGCGCGCGATCAGCTCATGCTGGCGGCGCGCTTCTTCCTCGCGGCGCGCCTGCTCGGCGGCATCGATCACGGGCGCGGTCTCGGCCGGCTTGGTGGTGACCAGGTCGTCGCGCTGCACGAAGGTACGCTTCTTGCGCACTTCGACCTGGATGGTGCGCGATTTGCCCGACGCGTCAGCCTGCTTGATCTCGGTGGTTTCCTTGCGGGTGACCGTGATCTTCTTCTTTTCACCGGTTTCGCCTGCGCCGTGGGTGCGGCGCAGGTGGTTCAGCAGCTTGTCCTTATCATCTTTCGACAATGGATCTGACGTCGAACTTTTTTCGACGCCGGCCGAGCGCAGCTGCGTCAGCAGCAGGTCTGCAGGCATCTTCAGTTCGGTGGCAAATTGGGCTACGTTGTTACTCGCCATTCAGTCCTCTTTTCTTTGTGTCGCTGAGATGATAAAGATTTGCAAATTATGCCTTGGCCGTTTCTGCCAGGCTCCAGGCCTTCGCCTGCAGCGCCTTGGCGCGGTCATCATATTTGCTGTCGACCAGCTTCATCTCGTCGTCGGTCACATCATTGAATTCATTGTTGATCAGGTCACGGGCACGGTCCGACGCCAGCGCCAGGATGGCGCCGAATTCATCGTAGGCGAGTGCCGCGAAGGCTTCGACCGTCTTGATGCCAGCCAGGCCGAGCTTGCCGGCGGTGGTACGGTCCATGCCTTCCAGGTTGACCAGGGCTTCTTCCATGCCCTCGAGGCCTTCTTCGGAAGCGATCGCCTCGGTCACCAGCGCATCACGGGCGCGGGTGCGCAGTTCGTTGACGGTGTCTTCGTCGAACGACTCGATTTCCAGCATTTCGGAAATTGGTACATACGCGATTTCTTCAAGGCTCGAGAAGCCCTCTTCCACCAGGATGTCGGCCACTTCCTGGTCGACGTCCAGCTTTTCCATGAACAGCACGCGGATCGCGGCGGTTTCCTGGGCCACCTTGTTGGCCGATTCCTCGGCCGTCATGATGTTGATCTTCCAGCCGGTCAGCTCGGACGCCAGGCGCACGTTCTGGCCCGAACGGCCGATCGCGATCGCCAGGTTCTCTTCGTCGACCACGACGTCCATGGCGTGCTTTTCCTCGTCGACCATGATCGACGAGACATTCGCCGGGGCCAGGGCGCCGATGACGAACTGGGCCGGATCGTCCGACCACAGCACGATGTCCACGCGCTCGCCGCCCAGTTCGCCGGTCACGGCCTGCACGCGCGAACCGCGCATGCCGACGCAGGTGCCGATCGGGTCGATGCGCTTGTCGGCAGTGTAGACCGCGATCTTGGCGCGGACACCCGCGTCACGGGCCGCCGATTTGATCTGCAGCAGACCTTGTTCGATTTCTGGAACTTCCAGTTCGAACAGCTTCATGATGAATTCCGGCGCGGTGCGCGACAGGATCACCTGCGGGCCGCGCATGTTGCGGTCCACGCGCAGGATGTAGGCGCGGACGCGGTCGCCGATGCGCAGGTTTTCCTTCGGGATCATCTGGTCGCGCGGCAGGCGCGCTTCGATCTTGCCCGACTCGACGATGGCATCACCGCGCTCCATGCGCTTGATGGTGCCGGTCACGAGCGAGTCGCCGCGCTCCAGGAAGTCTTGCAGGATCTGTTCGCGCTCGGCGTCGCGCACGCGCTGCAGGACGACCTGCTTGGTGTCCTGGGCGAAACGGCGACCGAACTCGACCGACTCGATCGGTTCTTCGATGTATTCGTCGACTTCGATGTCCGGAATCTGTTCCTTGGCTTCGAAGTGCAGGATTTCCTGGTCGGGCAGCTGCAGGCCGGCCTCGTCGGGAACGACGTGCCAGCGGCGGAAAGTCTCGAATTCGCCGGTGTCGCGGTCGATCGACACGCGAATATCGACATCGCCTTCGTAGCGTTTCTTCGTGGCTTGCGCCAGCGCGAACTCAAGCGCTCCGAAAACGACTTCCTTGTCGACGTTCTTTTCGCGCGCGAGCGCATCCACCAGTAACAAAATTTCGCGACTCATGCTTTGCGACTCCTAAAATCCACCTGCGGCACCAAACGTGCCTTATCCAATTCGGCCAGCGTAAATTCCAACAACGCCGAACCATCTTTATTTTCAATTTCCAAACCGACCTTGTCGCCCTCGACGCCGCGCAGGATGCCCGTGAAGGTCTTGCGGTTGGCGGTGCCGGGCATCGGGACGCGCAGCTTGACCGTGCATTCATGTCCGGCGAAGCGCGCAAAGTCGGCCAGGGTACGCACCGGGCGATCGAGGCCCGGCGACGACACTTCCAAACGTTCGTAATCGACGTTCTCGACGGTAAACACGTGCGACAACTGATGGCTGACCGTGGCGCAGTCCTCGACCGTGATCGGGCCCTTCTCTTCCACGGCGTCAGCCGGAAAATCGATATACACGCGCAGGATCCCGCGCTCGCCCCGTTCCACGTCAACGAGTTCGTAGCCGAGGCCACTCACTGTTTTGGCGATTAAGTCAAACTGTTGCACGGCACGTCTCCAGGGCGTTAAAACGATTTACCAAAAAAAAAATGGGCATCTGCCCATCTTTTTGTATTCACAACCCAACCAGATGTAAGCACTTGCACCAAGAACATAAATGGGAAGAACTTTGATTAGGGAGCAAATTATAACGCTTTCCAGCTTCTCTCGCAATCGCCATGCCAATGCTGGACAATTAAACAACAGTTGGCAGGGTGACCACAGTGGGCAAAGCGCATTCTACGGCGTTTACCCGCAAAACGCTCGGCGCGCACCGATGATTTATGCGCGCCAAGCCTTGGAAAAGCGTCAGCCGCGGCGGCCGCGGCGCGGCAAGCCATGCTCGGAACCGCGCGGCCCCTGGCCGCCGCGGCGGCCACCACCGCCGGCGAAGCCGAAAGTGGTCTGCAGCGGATCCGGCTGGCGCGGACCCTTGCCGGCGCCGCGCTGGCCCTGGCCTTGACCCTGGCCGAAGGCGTTGCCGCCACGGCCCTTGCCGCCCGCGCCGCCCGGACGGCCGCCTGCCGGCTTGCCGCCGACCGGTCCGCCGAGCATGCCTTGCCCGCGCTGCGCGCCGACGCGCGCCACCGGCGGGCCGAAGGGATCGACGTTGCGGTTGGCGTCGGCACGGTCGATGCGGTTGCCGTCGGAGCGGCGCGCATCGTCGCGCTGGTCGCGATTGTCGCGATTCCCGCCCTTGCCCTTGCCCTTGGCATCGGCGGCGCCGGCCTTCTTCTCGATGCCGAAGGCGGCCATCAGGGCGCGCACGTCGTTTTCTTCCAGCTCCTCCCAGCGGCCACGCTTGAGGCCGGTCGGCAGTGTCATGGCGCCGTAGCGGGTACGGATCAGGCGCGAGACGGTCAGGCCGACCGCTTCGAACATGCGGCGCACCTCGCGGTTGCGGCCTTCGCCGATCACCACGCGGTACCAGTGGTTGACGCCCTCGCCGCCGCCGTCCTGGATCTTGGAGAAGTTGGCCTTGCCGTCATCGAGCTCGACGCCCGAGAGCAGCTTCTGGCGCATGCCTTCTTCCAGGATGCCCAAGGTGCGCACCGCGTATTCGCGGTCGATGTTGTAGCGCGGGTGCATCAAGCGGTTGGCCAGGTCGCCCGAGGTCGTGAACAGCAGCAGGCCCTCGGTATTGAAGTCGAGGCGGCCCACCGCCAGCCATTTTCCGCTCTTCATGGTCGGCAGGCGGTCGAACACCGACGGACGGCCTTCCGGATCGTCGTGGCTGACGATTTCGCCGGCCGGCTTGTGGTACACCAGCACGCGCGGCGGCTTGGTGTTGTTCACACGGCGCTGCAGCAGCTTGCCGTTGATGCGCACGGCATCGGTCGGCAGGATGCGCTGGCCGATGTGGGCCGGCTCGCCGTTCACCGACACGCGGCCGGCGACGATCAGTTCTTCCATGTCGCGGCGCGAACCCAGGCCGGCTTCGGCCAGCACCTTGTGCAGCTTGGGCGCGTCGTCGTCGGCGGTCAGGTCGCGGCGCGCCTTGGACGGCTGCGCGTTGCCGCGCCCGCCTTCGTTGGCGTCGAAATCGTCCGACGTCACGAAGGAGAACACGGCGTCGGCGTCGTTCGCCTCACCCTGCCTTCCTTGCTGCTTGCCTTGCGGCTTACCCTGCTGCTTGCCCTGCTGCTGCCTGCCCTGCTGCTTGCCTTGCTGCTGCTTGCCCTGGGCCGGCTTGCCCAGCTGCGGGCGGTTGCTTTGCTGCTGGCCGAACTTGCCCTGCTTTTGCTGGCCCTTGCTGCGTCCTTCGCGGCGGCCGTCGGCCTGCTGCGGCGCGGCGGCATCCTGCTCCACGGGCGCCTGCTCGGCGGCTGCCGGCGCGGCTTCAGCCGCCGGAGCCGGAGCACGCTCCTGCTGGAGGGCTTCGCGTTCCATGCGTTTCTCGCGCATCTGGCGCGGGCCG